>JAYUGZ010000170.1:0-13761 GCA_043767465.1 Cyanobacteriota bacterium | reverse complement strand
AGGACTAAAGTCCTCACTACAAACCTATTTGATTTTTTTGTTGCGAGCGCAGATAATATTACATCAATTTTTTTGAGTTTCCAACTGTAGTATTGTCTTCGGGCAAATATCATCATCGTACCAACCAGTCAAAGCTACGGCCAAAGCATCGGCCGCATCATCTGGTTTCGGAATATAACCTAACTCCAACTCCCGCGCCACAGCTTCTTGCACTTCCGATTTATCAGCATTGCCGCGACCGGTCAAAGCTTTTTTAATTTGAGCCGGCGTAAACTCGAATAGCGGCACTCCACACTGCGCCAATACTAGGATTAAAATTCCCCGCGCTTGGGCTACAAGTATGGTATTTCCCATTTTGTAAAAGAACAGTTTTTCGGCAATTGCCAAATCTGGTTTTACTTGTTCAATTACTGCGTGCAAATCTTCGTAAATTGTTTTCAAGCGCTCTCCCATTTCCTGTTTTGGCGTTGTTTTAATTACGCCACAATCAATCATGGAAACGCTGTTTTGATCTTGTTTGCCGGGGACAATTTTACAGGAAATTGCGCCGTAGCCGAGATTGGCTAAGCCCGGATCTAATCCTAAAATTCGTTTTTCCATTGCCTGAGTTAGTAATTGGAAATGAGGCATCAGGTCTGAAAATTTCGGGAATGTCAGTCCTGAACGTATGAATACCTAAGAAACCGGGTTTTTCACCTAATCTCGTGATTGCAACGAAGGATTTTCGTAAAAAACCCGGTTTCTGATATTCGCTGCTTAGGTACTAAATGTTTCATCACCACCAATTACCCATTTCCAATTACCAATTACTCATTACCCCTCAGTTGTTTCTAGGCCGAATACGCGATCGAACACTTTAGTCACTTTAGAACCCGAATCTATTGATTCTAGCGGGTCTTTGCGCAATCGGTGCCGCAAACACAGAGTCATCACTCGGCGAATATCGTCCACAGTCACCTCTGTGCGCTCATCCAGAGCTGTGAAAGCTTTCGCAGCCCGATTTGTGACTAAATCGCCCCGCAGCCCGTCTACGTCCAATTCGGCGCAAACTTGGGAGATTTTTACTCGCAAATCGCGATCGATAGTTACGGATTTCAGCCTTTCCTGGGCTTCCACCAACTTCTGCTGCATATCATCTTGTTCGTGCTGATATTTGGCGAGAAACTCGGGCGGATTTTGGTCAAAGCTCGATCGCTGTTCGACAATTTCCACTCTCAGATTCGGGTCTTTTACAGTCCTAATTTCGGCGTGCATTCCGAATCTGTCGAGCAATTGTGGCCGCAATTCTCCTTCTTCTGGATTCCCGGAACCGATGAGAATAAACTTAGCTGGGTGGCGGATTGAAATGCCTTCCCTTTCAACAGTATTCCAACCGCTGGCGGCGGAGTCGAGCAAAACATCGACTAAATGATCGTCGAGCAAATTAACTTCATCGACGTACAGAATGCCGCGGTTAGCTTTAGCTAAAAGGCCTGGTTCAAAAGCTTTCACGCCTTCTGACAAAGCTTTCTCAATGTCGATCGTACCGCACACTCGGTCTTCGGTAGCGCCGAGGGGCAAGTCTACCATTTGTACTTTTTTGCGGGCGATCGGCATTGTACCGTGATGCAAAGTGCGATCGCGCACCTCATCGCTCATCAAATCGGGATCGGTGGGATGACTGTTAAAAGGATCGTCAGCCACCACCTCAATTTCCGGCAGCAAATCAGTCAGGGCGCGGATTGTGGTAGATTTACCAGTACCGCGATCGCCCATAATCATCACACCACCAATTTTCGGATCGATGACATTCAACAGCAGCGCCAGTTTCATCTCCTCCTGACCAACAATCGCGGTGAAGGGAAAAACGGCGCGGCGGGCTGGGGTGGCGGTAACGCTTGGCATAGCGCCCGCATTTACGTTATTGCTGACTTCGGCAGTAGGACTCACAGGATAACTCAAAATATAATAATTGCCTGTTTATTGTAGAGGATAACCGATCAACCTTTCCAATCTCTGCTTAACCGCAGCTTGATCGACTTCCTTCCTCTTCTTCAACCCAAAGACTTATTGCACAACTCAATATCCATCCGCGCCGGGACGCACCGGCGTTCATTCACTTGACAGTTGACTGCTTGAGGGCGACTTCTACCTAGAAGTCCCAGGATTGGAGTAATGAATAGTCTGATTTTAATTTCTCGCCTTTAGGGCTTTGGGCTTTAAACCAGTTCTTTCTGGTAAACAATCGATTTGGTCTAATGTTGCTAGTTTGGTTGAGGCCTCCTTCACTAAAATCGCTACTTTGAATAGTAATAGCGTAGCGACTGCTAATCGTCTGGCTAGTAATCTGGCAAAGAATTAAATCATCTCCTTCCAAAGTTGCGATAACTAGGGCAGGTCGTCGTTTGGCTTGTGTTAAATCTGAAAATGGGAACGGAACAATTAAATTACCACATTACCCTTTACAAATTCTGCCATACCTCATCCTCTTCTGGTTTCAACCAATATTTTTGCAGAGAAGATTCACTGAGTCGGCTTACTTCTAACTGCTCTTGCAGATATTTTGCTTTAATAAATTGCAGAGAATCCCAAACTTCTTCTAAGATAACTTCGGGGATGTTTTATACTTCTTTTAGGGACAATTCTTTGGGTGCATCTCACTTTTGAAGAGGGCGAAGCATGACGGCATATAAGTTATTAGTTATAATCTCATATTTACTGCCGTCATGCTTCGCCCCTACAGATATATTTTCCCAACTAAGATGCACCCAATTATTGAGCACTCATGACATTTACCTATTTAGGTAATTTCCTTAACTCTGCTTGTTGATTATACCTGAGGGCAAGAGCGATCGATGGTGCGTCAGCTCTTAAATTATCAATTATCCAGAAAACAAATGGAGTTGACGCACCCTACTGATACTGACAACCACTCGCTATCTCTCAGACAAAGAACGTGCAAACTCTAAAACTTGTTTCTGACGTTCGTCTGACAAACGTTCAACCATCCCAGCTAACTGCTCTGATACAGACAACCAACGCCCCTCTTTCGCATTCCAAACAACTAAAAAATGCTCGGACGACAGAGTATACAAAGCTATAGTTTCGCCCGAGCGATCGCTAAATTCTATCTCGTAATTTCCATCAGAATAACAATCTACAATTGCCCCTCTAACACCAACGTGCAAATTAGATTCAGGCAAGGTCACTAACAATTCCACTACATCAAATAATTCTGGCACGAGCGCGCTCACCTCCGAACGAATAGTGTTACCAGTCTCGCCTCATTACTTCCCGGTTCTACGATCCAACCTGTACGGACAATCTCCTGCTGTCCTTGTACCCCGATAATTTCCAAGTCTACGGTATAGCGCTGTCCGTGTTTGTCATTTAGTCCTAAAATTGCTTCAGCATCAAGAGTTTTAGCTGAAATCTGTGCTAACAGCAATTCATAGTTTTCTCGGGTAAATCCCAAACGACGCTGAAATATTATAGCTTGATCGCTACCGACTGGATTATCTGAATTAAGAGCATACTCTGTTAATTTTCGAGGATCGATAACGAGATGGCTGACAATTTCTTTCAGCTTCATGTTTGTTTACCTAGCACTGATTTTAGCACCCTATAGATTTAAGATCTGCTTTGGAAGTTCGGATAGACATTCAATTTTAACTCTAATGTACTGCGATAGCATATGGCCGGTCTTGAGTCAGAAAATAACTAATGACTACCACTGGGGTTCGGAAGCCATCAAAGCAGTCGCATCTTCGCTTGGTAAGGGCTTAGCAAAAAAATAACCTTGGCCGTATTCGCAGCCGATCGCCCTTAACCTACCTAATTGTGCCGCCGTCTCCACACCCTCAGCAATCACATCCATCCCCAAAGCGTGCGCCAGCGTCACAATCGTCCGCACGATCGCCACATTCTCCCCCTCGCTTTCAAGTTCCATCAGCCCCACAAACGACTTATCAACCTTCAAAGTATCCGTAGGAAACCGACTCAAATAACTTAACGACGAATAACCAGTGCCAAAATCATCAATTCCTAACTTGACATTTAGCGCTTTCATCTGCTTTAAAACCGCGATCGCCGACTCCACATCATCCATCACCACACTCTCAGTAATCTCCAACTTCAAACTCTCGGCCCTCAAACCCGTTACCGCCAAAATAGCCTGAATCCGCTCCACCAAATCCGGTTGAGCAAACTGCTTCCCCGACAAATTTACACTCATAATCAAAGGGCGATCGAAATCAAACATTCCCTCCCACAGCCGCAACTGTCGGCAAGCCTCCTCCAATACCCACTCACCAAGCGGCACAATCGCCCCCGTCTCCTCAGCCACCGGAATAAATTTTAGTGGCGAAATCAAGCCCCGCTGCGGGTGCTGCCAGCGCACCAAAGCCTCGAACCCAATAATCTTCCCGCTAGCCAAACACACAAACGGCTGGTAGTGCAGCAAAAACTCCCGACGCTTGAGGGCCATCCGCAAATCCGTCTCCAACCGCAGCCTCTCCAAGGCCAAAGCGTGCATCGAAGCATTAAACACCTGATACCTTCCGGTTCCCAAAGCCTTCGCCCGGTACATCGCCGTGTGGGCGTCCCTGAGCAAGTGTTCCGGTTGTTCCCGGGCGGCGGCAGCGGGTTCGCCCCCCACCGCAATCCCGATACTTGCGGTGACAAATACTTCCTGGCCTCTCAACTCAAAAGGCACAATTAAAGCTTTGTGAATGCGATCGGCCAAATCCACCGCATTTCCAAGATCCACATTCCTCACCAAAATCGCAAAATCGTCGCCTCCCACCCGTGCCACAGTATCCGCGCCACTAATACTTGCCCTCAACCGCAGCACCACCGCCATCAGCAGTTCATCCCCCACCAAATGACCCAAAGAATCATTAATCACCTTAAAGCGGTCTAAATCCAAAAACAGCACGGCAAACAGATAGCTGCTGCGGCTCCTAGTATTGGCGATCGCCCGGGCCAAGGACTGTACAAATAAATCTCGATTCGGCAAACCCGTCAGAGAGTCGTGAAAAGCATCGTAAAGCTTCCTGTAAGCGCTGACGCCCACACCAGTCACCACCAAACCCAAAGCTGGCGACACCAGGGGCACCCACCCACCCCCAATAAAAATCGCAAAACTCATCCCCAACAGCCCCATCAATGCCGCACCGCCCACCAATCCCGCCCTCGCCGGGTGTACAATACGCCAAGCCACAACCCCGCCCAGCATCGCCCAAGCAGCGTTCCACAACATTTCTGCCCATTGGGGCCACACCCAAAATAGCGATCGCCCCTCTAAAACCGCACTCAATATTTGGCTGAGCATTTGCGCGTGCAGCAGCACCCCTGGCATTTTCGGACTTTGCTTTTTAACCGGACTGTAGGGCGTCAGAAACAAGTCTCTGCTACTCGGCGCCGTCGTCCCGATCAGCACAATCTTGTCCTTTACCCAGCTTGGGTCAATTTCCCCGTTCAATACCTGCCTGATACTGACTTGTCGCGCCACCTGCTTCCCAGAACGGTATTTGAGGAGAATTTGGTAGCCTTTGGTGTCGAGATTTGCATAGCCGCCGCTGTCAGATTTTAAAGGCAGAAATTCTGCCTTTCCCCAGTTGATTTGGTAGGGATTGACAGGGCTATCTGCCGGCTGCACCCTGTCTTTGAGATACAGCAAAGCCAGTTGCAAAGAAAATGAGGAAGCAGTTTTCTTTGCAACTGGCGAGACTGAAAGCAAATTGCGGCGCACCACGCCGTCAGTGTCGAGCACGAAGTCGTTAAAACCGACCCGATCCGGCGGTATCCCCGGTGGCGCAGGCACTCCCAGATTTTCAGAATCGCTCATTTTGGCGATCGCCACTAAATTCGGCGCTTTGAGCGCGGCCAGTAATTCTTGGTGTCCCGGTGCTTGGGGCAAATCGCGGTACAAGTCCAAACCGATGACTTTTGGCTGGTACTTTTGCAATTTTGTCAAGGTTTGGGCGATCGCACCGTCGGAAATTGGAAATCTCCCCAAAGCTTGAATATCAGCTTCCGAAATTTCCACTACCAGCAGTCGCGGATCGGGGCCGGCATCGGGCTGCAAGCGCACTAACGAGTCAAAACTCCCCAATTCCCAGCTTTGGAAGCCTCCTAAACGCTGAACTCCCATATTCAGCAGCGTTACAGTCGCGCCCGCCAACAAAGCAGGCAAAATCCTGACCCGCCGGCATCGAGAACTCAGGTTGAGGCCAGTTGCGATAGACATTACACAACGAAGATTTCGAGAGAATTTGGCAGTCACAAAAAATATATATAGCCTTTCTCAGAAAGATGAGGTACTATCCGGCATTGGCCAAACAGGTCATTGGCCAAACAGGCCAAACAGGTCATTGGGCAAACAGGTCATTGGGCAAACAGGTCATTGGGCTATCCTCACCACGCTTGAGAACCGCTATATGGGTGCAAATTCGCTTCGGACAAGTTTGTTCTTACAGAATTGAGCTTATTATGAGATTGAGTGTAATTTTTTTAGAACTTGGGCCCAAACCGAGTTTATTTAAGGTAATTACTCGATTTTGCTCCCATATTTCTCGGATGGGAAACTGGGTTGCTGAAGATTTGCCGACAAGTCCTGTGTTTTATTCCCCGGTTTCCCCAAATTCCCACAAGCGTTAAAATTTTAGTCGATCGAACTTTCAGGATATTTTTGAGATTATGGCGAATCAACTTCCAATTCCGGTGATTGTTAACGGTGCTGGCGGCAAGATGGGCCGCGAAGTAATTAAGGCGATCGCCAATGCTAGTGACATGACCTTATTTGGGGCTGTAGACCGCTCTCCTGAGTGCCTCCACGTCGATGCCGGGGAATTAGCAGGATGCGGCCCGTTAGAAGTTCCAGTGACCGACGACTTGCAAGGAATGCTGGTATTAGCAGCTCAAGAAAAACAGTTAGGGGTGATGGTAGATTTTACGCACCCTTCGTCAGTTTATGAAAATGTGCGCTCGGCGATCGCTTATGGTATACGCCCGGTAGTCGGCACTACTGGCTTGAGCAGCAAGCAAATTGAAAACTTAGCGGAATTCGCTGACAAAGCCAGCATCGGCTGCTTGATTATACCCAATTTCTCGATCGGCATGGTTTTGCTCCAACAAGCTGCCGTCACGGCATCTCAGTATTTTGAACACGTAGAAATTATCGAGCTGCACCACAATCAAAAAGCCGACGCTCCCAGTGGCACGGCGATTCAAACTGCCCAAATGTTAGCAGAATTGGGAAAAACTTTCAATGTCCCCGAAGTTGAGGAAACGGAAAAAATAGCCGGAGCACGGGGATCGGTGGCGGATGAAGGGATTCGGATTCACAGCATCCGTTTGCCCGGTTTAATTGCCCATCAAGAGGTAATTTTTGGAGGCCCGGGTCAAGTTTATACTTTACGGCACGATACGAGCGATCGCGCTTGTTATATGCCCGGAGTTCTGTTATCTATACGAAAAGTCCTGGAATTGCGATCGCTCGTTTACGGATTGGAAAAAATACTCTAGGTTATTAGTTATTGGTTATTGGTTATTGGTTATTGGTTATTTGCTCTTTTGTATGAGCATCAATCACGACGATATCAAAGTGGAACGATTGCGAATTGGCAATAAATAACCAATAACCACTAACTAACAACAGCCAGTAACCAGTAACCAGTAACAAATAACCAATAACCACTAACTAACAACCAACAGCCAGTAACAAATAACCAATAACAAATAACCACTAACTAACAACCAATAACCATTATGCTAATTCCCCTAACCAGAGAAACCTTTCAAGAAATAATTCCCGCCGTCGCCACCGGAGCGCAATACAAATATATCTGGGGAAAACCGCCAGATTTCTTAAGGCGAATGTTAATCTCAGCAGTCACCGTAGTTCTCCTGCTGGTAGTCTACAACTTCGCAGGTTCCGATGTCGGGCCTCTAGTTTTAATCACCGGATTGATCGCAGGTTTGTACTGGCTGTGGGGACCGATTTTGTGGGCGAGTTTGCGGAACGCAGAATGCCGCAAATATAAATATTGCGGTTTTTGGCAAGGGCGAGTTTTAGATATCTACATCACAGATGAAGTCACAAGTCAAGAAGAAACTGTCAATCAAAAAGGACAACTCGTAATAGTAGACAACTTAGAACCGCGCATCAACTTAGAAGTTGGCGATAAAACAGGATTTACTACTACACTTCGAGCTCCCTTGCAGAAAAATCACCAGGGAATTGTCCCCGGCCAAGCTGCTTTAATGTTAATCATGTCGAATCAAGAAGATTTGGGACGGATTGCCAAAGTTTCAGATATTTACATTCCCAGCCGCGAGGTGTGGGTGAGCGATTATCCTTACTTGCGCAAGGATGTGTTTGTGGAGATGAGCCAGCAAATTAAAAAAGGTAGACAGAAGAAAGGGCGGGATACTGATGATAATCAAAGCAGAGGGGTGAAAAGGCGATCGTCCACTGATTATTGAGTGACTAAGGAGATAATATCAGACGGCGGTTTCAACCGCGTCTACACAAACAATGTCTGCCTCCGCAGACTCAAGAATGAAGATTTGACGTACCGTTGAAACCGATCGTTCTTCAACCTGCGGAGGCAGGTTTTGTCTGTGTAGATGCGGTTTCAACCGCCGATTCTTGCGATTAATTTCGGCTAGAAGGTCGAGTTTTCGGACGCCAGAAAAATTCAGACAGCTTCATTTTGGGATTACCTAGCTGTTTTCTCCAGCCTTCCATATAAGTATAGAATACCGGAGTCAAATACAACGTTAAAATTTGCGAAAATAGCAATCCGCCCACGATCGCAATTCCCAACGGGCGACGCGATTCCGAACCGCTACCGACGCCTAGGGCGATCGGCAAAGTGCCAATTAATGCCGCCATAGTAGTCATCATAATCGGGCGGAAGCGGACGATACAGGCTTCGTAGATGGCATCATAGGCGCTGCGGCTGCTGTCTTCGCGCTGTTTCTCGATCGCAAAATCCACCAACATAATCCCATTTTTCTTGACAATTCCCACCAACAGAATAATCCCGATAAACGAATACAGGTTCAATTCCACCCCACAGATTACCAGGGTTAGCAGCGCACCAAATCCGGCTGAGGGTAAACCGGACAAAATTGTCAGCGGGTGAATGAAATCCTCGTACAAAATGCCGAGAATCAGATAAATCACGACAATCGAAACTACTAATAACCAGCCTAAATCGTTAAATGATTGGTTGAATACCTGGGCTGAACCTTGGAAACTCGTTGTTACCGATGGCGGTAAAACTTCCTTAGCAACTTTCTCGATCGCACTGGTGGCTTGATTCAGCGATGTACCGGGGAGAGTATCAAAGGAAATTGTAGCAGAAGGCAGTCCGCTGAGGTGATTGACTGTGAGCGGGCCGACTGTTTGGGTGATATTGGCGATCGCACTTAACGAGATCATTTGTCCGGTAGTCGATCGCACGTACAGCATCGACAAAGCACTCGGATCGCGCCCAAATTCGGGCTTGAGCTCCATCACAACCGTAAATTGGTTGTTTGGAGTATAAATCGTCGAAACCTGCCCAGAAGCGTAAGCAGCGCTGAGAGTTTTCTGAATTTGTTGCGCGCTGACGCCGACGATTGCTGCTTTGGCGCGATCGACTTTAACTTGTAGTTGAGGTGTGCTCAGTTGCAAATCGCTATCGACACCGCGCAATCCCGGTAGCGTTTTAACTTTAGCTAACAATTCGGGTACAGATTGACGCAGCGCTTGCAAATCTAAACTCTGCACCGTAAACTGATATTGTGAATTCGTTTGTTGACCGCCGATCGGAATCGCCGCCGGAGAGCGTAGAAAAGCTTGGACTCCCGGAATTCCGCGCAATTTCGGAGTTAATTTTTGGATAATTTCATCCGCACTGAGGCGGCGTTGCGATCGGGGTTTAAGCCTAATTGTAATCCGTCCGTTGTTTGCAGATGCGTTTGGCCCGCTAGCGCCGACAGTTGAATTCAACGCTGCAATATTTGGATCTTTGCGAATGATATCAACGATTTTTTGTTGGTGGCGCAGCATATCTTCAAACGAAACATCTTGAGCACCTTTAACATTCGCCATCATTTGTCCAGTGTCTTCAGTCGGAATAAAACCTTTGGGAACTAGAACAAATAGATAAGCTGTACAACCCAGCAGTATTACGGAAATAATCAGCGTAACAAAACGGTATTTCAGGACAGGTTTTAGCGTCCATTCGTATGCTTGCAAAAGTAGCTCAAATCCCCGCTCCGAAATGCGGTACAAGCGGTTTTGGCGTTGGTGGTGGGACGATTTGAGAAAACGACTGCACAACATGGGTGTCAGGCTCAGAGAAACAAATCCCGAAACCAAGATTGCTACGGAAATTGTAACAGCGAATTCATGGAACAATCTACCGATTAATCCACCCATAAACATGATGGGAATAAACACTGCGACTAGGGAAAGCGTCATTGAAACAATGGTAAAACCAATTTCTCTCGATCCTTTCAATGCTGCTTCCAGTGGCGCTTCTCCCATTTCTTGATGTCGGACAATATTTTCCAAAACTACGATCGCATCATCGACAACAAAACCCACGGAAAGCGTCAGCGCCATCAGAGATAAGTTATTTAACGAGTATCCCAACTGATACATCACCGCAAAGGTGCCGATAATCGCCACAGGTAAAGCTAAACTCGGAATTATTGTCGCTGTGATGTTCCGTAGAAAGATAAAAATCACCAAAACAACCAGACACACGGACAAGATTAAGGAGAATTTCACATCCTCTACGGAGGCGCGGATTGATTGCGATCGATCGTACATAATTCCCATTTCAATCGATTGCGGAATCTGTTGTTTGAGGGCGGGTAACATTCGGGCGATCGCATCGACAATTTCGACAGTGTTTGCATCGGGTTGCGGCTGCACTGAAAGCAAGATTGCAGGTTGATTTTTGACTTGTTTATCGGTGTACAAATTCAAGACTTTGTTATTCTGTACATCGTCAATTACATTGCCTAAATCTTGCAACCGCACTGCTGCACCGTTTTTGTAGGCTACGATTAGCGATCGATATTCTGCTGCATTATTTAATTGACCATTTACTTGAATTAAATAGCTTTTGTGATCGCCAGAAATGCTACCAGTTGGTAAGTTGACATTACCTTGGGTGATTGCAGTTCTTACTTGATCTAGTCCGATGCCTCTTGATGTCAATTCTCGCGGATCGAGTTGAATCCTGACTGCATATTGTTTCTGTCCGAAAATCTGGACTTGCGCTACACCTTCGATGGCAGAAATTGGTTGGGCGATTGTGATTTCGGCGGCTTCATTGACTGCTGAGATTTGCAGCGTTTTTGAGTACAAGTACAGGTAGAGAATTGGTGAAACTGAAGGGTTAACTTTGCGGTAGCTGGGCGGTTTGGGCATTCCAGAGGGTAATGCACCTGCTGCTGCTGCGATCGCAGCTTGTACGTCTTTTGCGGCAGAATTGACGCTGCGGCTGAAGTCGAATTGTAGGGAAATGTTGGCGCTACCAGTTGAACTTGTGGAGTTAAATGAGTTGAGTCCTGCTATTTCGGTAAACTGTCTTTCTAGCGGCGCGGCGACTGAGGATGACATGGTTTCTGGCGTTGCGCCTGGTAGGCTAGCTGAGACGCTGACAAAGGGATATTCTACGCGCGGTAAGGCGCTAATTGGTAGCAGAAAATAACTCATTAAACCGAAGATTAGGATGCCGATTGTGACTAGGGTTGTCATTACGGGGCGGCGGATAAAGATTTCTGATATGTTCATAATATGAAGGAAGTTCGGCAACGGATTATGTAACGGATGTAACGGATTCAAAAGTTCGGCAACGGATTTTGTAGCGGATTTAACGGATTCAAAAGTTTGTTTGTAGTTGGGGCTTTAGAAAGTTGTAGGGTGTGTCGCTTGCAGAAAATACTTAACTAAATATCGACAACCTTATGGCGACGCACCTTATAGGATTTGAACAAATATTTATGACATAATAAGTGTTATGTTTGTGTACATAATCTCTGGGAAATGCCCGGTGCGTCGCTATTGGATTGTCGGTATTCATCAGGGATTTTTTATGGCGACGCACCCTACGAAAAGGTTATTTTCACCGCCCTCCTTTAAATGAAAATACTTGCCCAAACTTCACCTCACTAAGTTTCTTTCGCCACGATTCCATGTAGATGTAAAATACGGGCGTAAGATACAATGTCAAAACTTGCGAAAACAAAAGTCCGCCGACAACAGCAATTCCTAACGGGCGGCGAGATTCCGAACCCGCGCCAACTCCCAACGCGATTGGTAATGTACCCATTAATGCCGCCATTGTAGTCATCATAATCGGCCGGAATCGCACTAAACACGCTTCATAGATTGCTTCCGCTGGTTTTTTGCCGTCAATGCGCTGGGATTCGATCGCAAAATCGACCATCATAATCCCATTTTTCTTAACAATCCCTACCAGCAAGATGATGCCGATGAATGAATAAACGTTGAGCTCAACGCCAAACAACATCAGTGTTAATAACGCGCCAAATCCCGCTGAAGGTAATCCCGAAAGAATTGTGATCGGATGGATGAAATCTTCGTACAGAATGCCGAGGATGAGATAGATGACTAAAATTGCGATCGCCAACAAAAACCCTAAACTCGGTAGCGAGCTCTGAAACACTTGACTGGCGCCCTGATAATTCGTCGTGATGCTGTCGGGAATCACCGATTTGACGATTTTGTCGATCGCACTATTGGCACTCCCCAAGGCGACACCAGGGGCGAGATTGTAGGAAATCGTCGCAGCATTCATCCGCCCGACGTGGTTGATAATTAACGGCGCGACTCCTTGGGAGATTGTCGCAAAGGTTGCTAGCGGTACTTGTGTTTGACTCGCAGCAGCATCACTCGCATTACCCGATGTCGCCATGTAAAGCTGCATCAAAGCATTTGGATCTTTTTGATATTTCGGTTCGAGTTCCAAAATAACTTGATATTGGTTACTCGCACCGTAAATCGTGGAAACTTGGTAAGCGCCGTAGGCATTTCTGAGAGTGTTTTCGATTTGACTGGCGGTGATTCCTAAGGCTGAGGCTTTGTCGCGATTGATGTCAATTTTGATTTGAGAAGTCATCTGCAAATCGCTGTTTATATCCTGAATTTCCGACATTTCTTTCATTTTTTCCACCAGTTGTGGGACGTATTTTCGCAGCGGTAAAACGTCGGAACTTTGCAGCGCTAGTTGGTACAATCCCGTGCTTTGTTGCGTGCCCAGCGGAATTGCAGGAGGGTTTTGCAAGAACACTTGAATACCGGGAATCTCGGCTAATTGCGATCGCAAATTCTGCACAATTTCATCCGCACCCATCTGTCGTTGCGATCGCGCTTTTAGTCGAATGAACAAACTGCCGGAATTCCCAGCAACCGCCGCCCCGCCTCCGTTTGCGCTCGATCCAGCCCCAATATTTGAGTTGACTGCTTCGACGTTTGGATCTTCGCGGATCGCCTTGACAACGGCTTCTTGGTGGCGCGCTAATTCGTCAAAGGAGGCGTCTTGGGCGACTTGGGTAATGCCGGTAATTTGTCCGGTATCTTGGCTGGGAATAAAGCCTTTGGGAACTGCGACGAACAATCCAACTGTGGCGAACACCATGACTAATGATAAAATCATTGTGGTGCGGTGATATTTTAAGACTATTTTCAGACTCCAATCGTATAAGCTCAAAAATCTGTCGAATACATATTCGGAAGCTTGATAAAGTTTG
>JAYUGZ010000169.1:0-13810 GCA_043767465.1 Cyanobacteriota bacterium | reverse complement strand
TGCTTAACTGTTCGGGACGCGGTGACAAAGACGTTCAGACTGTCGCGAAGGTTCTGAATATCTAGTGCGAGCGGAATTTTGGGCGATCAGCCTGTAGGAATCGGTAAGATTATGTCCGGTTGCATCGGAATGAGATAGAGGACACGGAATCATATAGAGGACACGGCACTGCCGTGTCCCTACCGTAGGTTGGGTAGAAGAACGAAACAACATCCAATTAAGTTTATTTATTGTTTGAATTCATGTACAAATCTTTGATCTTAATGTCTCTAGGATTCCTAGCAATCTTGCCTAATTGTAATCAACTCATTCCTGCACAATCGCTCCCAGAAACTTCCATGAATACTAATATTGCTGCTACGACTTCAATTGCTGAGTTAGAAAAAGCTGTCAACCAACAGATCAATCAATATCGTGCTTCTAAAAAGTTGCCTGCGCTGACTGTCGATCCGAAAATTAGTCAGATAGCCAGAATTCACAGCGAAAATATGGCGAGTGGGAAGGTTAAATTTAGCCACGATGGATTTGATGGACGGGCGAAAGCAATTACTGTTCCCTATACAAGTGTAGCTGAAAATGTTGCTTATAATATGGGATTCAGTGACCCGGTTCGCAACGCTGTTGAGGGTTGGATTAAAAGTGATGGACACCGTAAGAATATCGAGGGTCAATTTAATTTGACTGGTATTGCGATTGCCAAAAATGCCAAAGGGGAGTATTATTTTACTCAGCTTTTTGTCCGTAGTAGATAAGTTGTTATTTGTTATTGGTTATTTGTTATTGGTTATTTGTTATTGGTTATTTGTTATTTTTACCAGTAACCAGTAACCAGTAACCAGTAACGAGTAACGAGTAACCAGTAACCAGTAACCAGTAACTAATAATGGAATTTCCAGATTTTCAAGTGTGCGATGGCGATATTTCCGATTCTCTCTTATCTTACTATTTGACGGCGGAGGCGATCGCGGTTGATACAGAAACAATGGGTTTGCTACCGTGGCGCGATCGCTTGTGTTTGGTGCAGCTATGCGATCCTGAAGGTAAAGTCGCTGCGGTGCGGATTGCTAAAGGCCAGACGGCGGCGCCGAATTTGAAAAAGTTAATGGAAGCTGAAAATATTGAGAAAGTATTTCACTTTGCGCGCTTCGATTTGGCAACAATGCGTTACAATTTAAGTATTGACATTGCACCTGTTTTCTGCACTAAAATAGCCAGCAAGCTAGCGAGAACTTACACTAACAGACACGGACTTAAAGAGTTAATCCAAGAATTGGAAAAAGTAGAACTCAACAAGACTTCTCAAAGTTCGGATTGGGGAAATTCTCAGCATCTTTCAGATGACCAACTTAGCTATGCTGCTAACGATGTCCGCTATTTGCTGAGCGCTAAACAAAAGTTGACGGCTATGTTGCAGCGAGAGGAACGCTGGGAAGTTGCACAGCAATGTTTTCAGTGTTTGCCTGTTTTTGTGACTTTGGATTTGTTGCAGTACGATAAGATTTTCGAGCACGGCTCATCTTAGGTGCGATTCCCTACGGGATAGCTTCGCACGCGCGTACAACTGCACTGACAGAGGATTTGACCGAACTAGATTTTAGTTAAACAAAATTAAAAATTTAGCGCTATTTCTAATTAGGGATGCTCGGGATTGTGTTCGTGCATCAAAGCTTCAATTTGGTCGTCAACATTTCTGACAACTTTTTCCAAAGCGGGTAAGCCCTCCAAAGGTAAAGGAGAAAGCCGAGTTCGATCGCGAATTTGATGGACTTTCCGCTGCAATTCTTGGGCCAGTTGCAGCGCATCCCTACTCAAATTAGACAACTGCTGCTGCTGGTAAAACCTCAAAGCTGCCCCGCGCAACACTTGCAGCGTGGCTTCTTCCTTCCCGCCCACCGCCATTACCCGCAAGCGCAACAGCAAATGAGTGTTTTGATAGATGCGTTCAACTTCAACTTGTTTGGGCTGATCAACCGGGGAAACAGGCATATCTGTCAGGCGCTTCAACTCGTCGATTACCTCTTGGAACAGCACGGGATGGAGACCTTCGAGCATCGATTTCAAAACGCCGTCTTGACTCCAAAGAATCCGGCCCATCGATTGGTGACGCTCAAAAAACAGGCGGCCGATACCGTCTAACAGCACTCTACCGAGCAATTCTTGCAGCAGTTGGGGCGCGGGCAATGTTGCCAAAACGGAGACTGGGCTTGACAAGTGTAAGGCTTCGACATCCAAAACCGACAGCTCTGGAGGTATCCGATCAACTTCGGCGAGATCGGGTTTAAATCGATCGCGAGCCGGAATTGATGGTTCGGACACAGACAGCAGGGTTTCTGCTTCGGAGCCTGAAGTTGCTGGTGCGGGATTTTTGGGTTTTGGGACTGCTGCGGTTTGTGTCGGGCTGGGTTCTCTGATTTGGCTCCCGTGAAGCAAGTAAGCTGAGAGCATCGAGCGCTGAGTGTCCGAGGCAATTTGCTCTGTTGTCACCGAGCAATTCATGTAAGCTAAAATCCGCTGCACGTAGTCCAAAGCGGAGTCATCTTGCGCATCGACTACGCCTAATTTAAATAGATTGCCTTCTAGAGATAGAGGCAAAACTTGATAGTAAAGGCAGGCTTCAAAGGGAACAACCGTGTCGATTAGTTGAAATATTCGATCGGAGTCCATTGTAGCCGCCGAGTCTGTTGAAGATGTATGTACCATTAGCTTCTCTGTAGTCGGAAGCGCGATCGCGCCACACCAACCTGATTTATAATTTAAACCGCTGCAACATCCCTGACGGAGCCATTCGTCTCTAAACCGGAAGCTTTTATCAAATAAAAATCCTGAGTGCCAGAATTTTCTTTCTGCTGTATTCCAGTATCAAATTTTACCCAAACTTTGACAATTAGACGAGCGCGGGCGCACTCTCAACGACCGAGTTATGTCACTAATGCGCAAGTATTACCAGAAATAATTGGTTTAAAGCCGGAACCCTGATCGGGGAGAAATTAAAAGAAAACTATTCATTACTCCAATCCTCGGACTTCGGACTTGTCACAGGTCACAGGTCACAGGTCAACTGAATGAGAGATGCACCACAGCCGATGATTTACGGGCAACCGCTCAATTGAGGATTGGTTACAAAATCGACATTTATTCGATCGCGCTGCTAGCATCTTATCCTACGCAGCAGCGATCGCCATTAATTGCCTGCCGTTAATCTTCGACGGGCGATCGATCGTTGCGGAGAGATTGAGCTGCTAAATAAAGTTTGCTCCACTCGCCGATGACTTGATTTGTTTTCAGCTTTAATTCAGATGCGATCGCCTCTACACTTTTCCCTGATTTCAACGATTCTACCAAATGCCGCTGCACCGGCGTCAGGTCTTGTAAATATTGCTGCCACTGGGCGGGAGTTAAGCCCAAACTGTGTTCTTGGAGAGAAGTTTCCAGCCAACTAGCGACTAATTCCGGTGCTTGTTTGACCGCAAAAACGCGAATCGCATGGTAACTGACTTTTTCTCGCAAGCGGTAAATTTGTTTGATCGGAACCTTCAAATCCTCAGCAATTGCCTCTTGGGAACGACCTTGCAAGTAAAGCCGCAGCCACCGCGAAGCCAGCGGATCGACTTGGGCCGTCAAGTAATTCTCAAATTCTTGTTGGACAATTTGCCGCTGAGTTTGCCGCTCTTCCCAAGCTTGATTTTCTCGATACTCGGACATCGCCTGTTCGTCTAGCAGGCTGAGCGGTTCGTCTGTATCGTCTGGTTGAACCTGTTCCGACACCAGCCGCACCCAATCTCCCGCCGGGACTTGTGTCAACCCGCCCCGCTGGGAACGCCGCAGGTAGTTGACAAAGCGGTACACCAGCAGCGGCTGGTTACGGATCGGCCGCAAGCAGTATTCTTCTGTGCTCGCTAGCAGCAAAGCATTTCGCAGGCGTTTGTCTGTTGTGCATTCGGCAATCCAGGCGACTTGGTGCTGGAGGTAGCGATCGGAATTCAGCATTTCCTGAATCACTTCTTGCAGTACCTCCACCGCACTGCGCTGTCTGTCGCGCGAGAGGGAAACCCACGCTTGGATTTTTTGCCGCAGCACCACCAAACCGCCCAGCCGCCCGATTAAGTTGCGGTAAGCTCTTTCTGGCGCTACTCCCAGATACCGCTGCTGTAAAATTCGATATAAAAAGTCGATCGCCCCAGAGGCGACGTTAAATTGAGTCGGATTGAGAGAGTCAAATCTTTCTGGCTTGTCTCCCAACAGCCAGCGGACAACACTCTCGCGAGTGCTAGAACTTTCCTGCGGGCAATCTTGTTCGAGTCGCGACTTCCAATCTTGTGCCAGTCTTTCCGCCAAGGTCATGTGCTGTTGAAAATATCTTTCACCCCCGATTTTAAGTGGTATGCTGGTCATTTGAGTCTTTTTTGGCTCTAAATAGGATTCGCGTATCGGTAAAATAGTTCCATTGCGCGATCGGCGAGATCAATTCCAGGCTATTTTGACGGCCGATCCATAACTTTTGTAACGATCGAACCGACAGATGAATTGCCTGTTGACAAAAACACCTAAATTTGTTATATGCCTAACTTTTTATTAGAACTCGGTACCGAAGAATTGCCCGCATCTTTTGTCGCAGGCAGCACCCAACAGTGGCAGGAACTCGTACCTGCAACTCTGGCCGAACAATCTTTGACAAATAACTCAATTAATGTATACGCGACTCCGAGGCGTTTGGCCGTTCTGGTGAAAGGACTGCCAGTTAAACAATTAGATAGAGAAGAAGACGTAAAAGGGCCACCCGCAAGTTCGGCTTTTAAAGATGGCAAACCGACAAAAGCAGCGGAAGGTTTTGCCAAAAAACAAGGTGTAGAAATCGATGCTTTGTCGGTTCGCGCTACAGATAAAGGCGATTTTGTGTTTGTACTCAAACAGATTCCGGGGCGGATGACGGCGGATATTTTGGCAGAACTTGTGCCGCAGTGGATTAATAAGTTAGAAGGTAAAAGATTTATGCGGTGGGCTGACGGAGATTTGAAGTTTCCGCGCCCGATTCGATCGATCGTGGCACTGTTTGATGAGAATGTACTGCCGATCGCATTGGTGAGCGGTTCAGATACGGTCAATAGCGATCGCATTTGCCAAGGACATCGGGTGTTACATCCCCAACCTGTCTCGATTCCGCGCGCCGAGGATTATGTCGAGTGTCTGCGGGCTGCTGGCGTGGAAGTCGATCGACAACAGCGCAAAATCCAAATTAAAGCACAAGTAGAAGCCGCCGCGACAAAACAAGGCGGTTACGCCGACATTACCGAAGATTTGTTAGAAGAAGTCACCGACTTAGTAGAATGGCCGAACGCAGTTGTCGGCAAATTTGACGAAGAATTTTTGATGTTACCGCCGGAAGTAATCACCACAATTATTGTCACCAACCAGCGCTATTTTCCCATCCTCAAAAGCCCAGAATTCCCCGAACTTCTGCCCTATTTTATGACAATTTCCAACGGCTCTCCGGCCGCATCGGCGATGATTGCCGCAGGTAACGAGCGAGTGGTGCGGGCGAGATTAGCAGACGGTGAGTTTTTCTACAAAGCAGACTTGGTAAAGCCTCTAGAGGATTATTTGCCCAAGTTGGAGACGGTCACTTTCCAGGAAGATTTGGGTACAGTGCGCCAAAAGGTCGATCGGCTGTGCAAGATTGCCTCTCTCATCACCAAGCAACTGCAAATCAGCGCCGCAGAACAAGCTTACATAGAAAGAGCAGCCTTACTTTGCAAAGCCGACCTTGTTACCCAAATGGTTTACGAACTTCCCGAAATGCAAGGAATCATGGGGCAGAAATACGCCTTAGCCTGCGGAGAACCGGAAGCCGTAGCAACAGCAATTTTTGAGCATTATTTGCCCAAAGGCGCGGGCGACAATTTGCCGCAAACTCTCACAGGTCAAGTTGTCGCAATAGCAGACAAATTAGATACATTAGTCAGCATCTTCGGCTTGGGAATGCTGCCGACTGGTTCCTCCGATCCCTTTGCTTTGCGCCGCGCAGCCAATGCGATAACTAACATTATTTGGGCGGCTCAGTTGCCCATCAATTTGCACCAACTACTTGCCGAAGTTGTCGCAGAATTTACCGCAGCGCGCCCCCAAACTTCGGCGGAATTGCGATCGCAGTTATACGAGTTTTTCCTGCAAAGAATTCGGACTTTGCTACAAGAAGAAAAGCACGTAGACTACGATTTGGTGAATGCAGTTTTGGGAGAAAACGACCCGGAATATACTGAACGGGCATTGAGAGATTTGTTGGATGCGCTGGAAAGAGCAATTTTCCTGCAAGAAATCCGCAATGACAAGACTTTGGATCTGATTTACGAAACAGTCAACCGTTCGACTCGTTTGGCGGCTCAAGGTGATTTGGATAAGGTACAATTGGAACCGAAAACGACGGTGAAACCGGAGTTATTTCAAAAGTCGTCCGAACAAGCTTTTTACGATGCTGTGGTGCAATTGGTGCCGCAAACGCTGCTATCGAAGCAAACTCGCAATTACCAGCAGTTGGTAGATAGTTTGACTGAGATTGCTCCGGCTGTGAGCAGCTTTTTTGACGGGCCTGAAAGCGTTTTGGTGATGGATTCTGACCCGGAAATTAAGCGCAATCGCTTGAATTTACTGGGTTTGTTGCGGAATCACGCGCGGGTGTTGGCTGACTTTGGGGCGATCGTGAAGGGTTAAATTTAAAACCTAGTACCGGTTTGCTGTTTGATGGTTAGGCCTCGATCCCCCCTAGCCCCCCTTAAAAAAGGGGGGGGACAAGAGCAGTCAAAGTCCCCGCAACGATGCGGGGGGACAAGAGTCTTCTCAAAGTCCCCCTTGCTTTCGGGGGATGCGAGGGGGATCGGGCCTCGGCTATAAATGAGAGATACAAAGGTTTTTCGTCTTAAGTTGATACGAATGGGCAGTGCCGTTTCCCTACAAATATCGCGTGCGAGCGCCCTATTTTAACTGGTTCCTAGGCAGAGCCTAGGAACCGATATCCAGAGGATCTGCCTCACTCTTCGCTGTTGAAAAGGGAGGCAGAGCCTCCAGATATGCGTTTCCAGGCAGAGCCTGAAAACGAGCCGAAACAGTGACAAATTAAGCACAATGGCCAATAGCCAAAAACCCATGCAAGGTTAAGATATTAACTTATAAAACCAGGGAAATTCGCTCCATCACATAACTTATGCCGATCGCTCATATAATTGGATTAGGAAAATCAGGGAATGCCGCCGCCAGACTGCTCAAACGCGAAGGATGGGAAGTAACGCTGAGCGATCGCTCATCGGCCCAAAATTTGCTCGAACAACAACAGCAACTAGCCAAAGAAGGCATCAACCTGGAGTTAGGCAAATCTTTTGAACCCGATGAATCCATACAATTAGTAGTAGTAAGTCCGGGCGTTCCCTGGGACATTCCAGCATTAGTCCGCGCCAGAGAGTTAGGTATTGAAACAATCGGAGAAATGGCTCTCGCGTGGCGCTATCTCAAATCTCCTTGGGTGGGAATTACTGGCACTAACGGCAAAACTACGACTACTGCTTTAATTGCTGCGATTTTTGCAGAAGCAGGGCTTTACGCTCCCGCTTGCGGCAATATTGGCTATGCTGCGTGCGAATTAGCTTTGACTGAGAAACCCCCGGATTGGGTAATCGCAGAAATCAGCAGCTATCAAATAGAATCATCGCCGTTTGTAGCGCCGCGAATCGGAGTTTTAACAACTTTGACGCCCGATCACCTCAGCCGCCACAAAACTTTAGAAAATTATTACAACATTAAAGCGCATTTGCTGAAAAAGTCGGAATTGCAAGTAATTAACGGCGACGATCCTGTTTTGCGGCAGCAAGGAGTTGACATTTGGCCTGATGCGTGTTGGACGAGTGTTAAAGGTGAAAAAGAATTGTTGGGAAAACGGGATTTTGGAGCCTACATCGAAGACGGTTGGGTAATCGCTCAAGGCGACAAAATTCTGCCCGCTGAGTCCTTGCCGATGGTGGGCGAGCACAATTTGCAAAATTTGTTGATGGCGGTGGCGGCGGCTAATTTGGCGGGAATTGATCAAGGTGCGATCGCCCGCGCTATTGCTAAATTTCCCGGAGTGGCACACCGCCTCGAACACATCTGCACTTGGGAAGGCATAGATTTTATCAACGACAGCAAAGCGACTAATTATGATGCGGCGCAAGTCGGGTTAGCTGCTGTCAGCGCACCGGCGATTTTGATTGCGGGCGGTGCTTCCAAGGAGGGCGATGATAGTGGCTGGATCGATACAATCAAGGCGAAAGCTGCTGCGGTGTTGTTAATTGGCGATGCAGCGGGCATTTTTAGCGATCGGCTAAAACAAGCCGATTATAATGCTTGGGAAATAGTCGAAACAATGGAAAGAGCAATTCCGAGGGCGGCAGAATTAGGCAAACAAAATAATGCTAAAGTCGTGCTGCTTTCGCCAGCTTGCGCCAGCTTCGATCAATACCAAAACTTCGAGCAGAGGGGCGATCATTTTCGTCAATTGTGTTTGGAATCGCTTCCTGAAAAGTAGGGCTACATTACGCGATATCCGCAGGGACACGGTAATGCCGTGTCCGGTGCGGGAACCTGCGACTTTATAAACACACCATCCCTCAAACACTCTTCCAAATATCCTTAATTCTCGCCTGCTGTTCCCATTCTAGCTCGTGAAAAACTATCATGATTTCCTCATGAGTGTAATCAATAATGATAGCAGTCAACTGAGCCACAGTTTCTGCTTCCAGCATAGCTAGTTTCAATTTTGTCATTACTTCTTTATCCATTAACGCTAAAACTTTAATTTTTCCCTCACTTTTATGTTAATTGTGCGTGCAAATCTCTTTCAGTTTTGCATTAAAACTAGAAACCTCAGCAGCACTGATTGTATCAGAATACTGCAAGGAGATTTTCAAATCTTCGTGACAAAGCTGAGAGCGCAATTTTTCATCAATCTCCAATATATTGACTGTTGTAGCGACATTTTTGGGTAACAAAAAAATTGCGATTTCCCTTTCCAGTTGGCGATTTCCTTGCTCAAAAAAATCTTGAGAGTTAGAACGAAACAAACCGCTATTGATTTGCGCAATTGGGTTGATTGTCAGTGATTGAGCCGAGACAGCAGCCGGAAATGCCAAGGATGCTGCTAGCCACAAGCTAGGAATTATCTGTTTGAGAATGCTGTTCATGACTGTCGGGAGGACTTTTTACCTCTGTTGGTTTTTCGTCTTCTGACTCGCTTGCTAATTCATCTTCTAGTGCGAGTTTTTCTTGCCACTCGGTAAGCTGCTGAAAAAGTTTCTGGTTAATTTCAAATACGGGTTTGTTAGTTTCTGACATATTTACTCCTGAAGGTGATTGAAAAAGTTATATTTACCACGTCAGGTGCGCGCTGCGCACCCTACTAATATTAGTTATAGCTGTGAAACTTTCAGCAGCGACATGATGATGCCAATCAAGGAACCGCCCAGCAAAGTTAAAGTAGCTAACGTACTAATGCCAAATCCTGCGGCTCGTTTTTCCGCCGCTTGATAGTAACCCCAAGCAAACAAAATGCGTCCAATTATCCAAACTGCACCGATACCGGCTGCCCAAATTGGGCTGACAAATTGCGAAAACAGCCATAGCGAGGGCAAAAATAGAATCATTTGCTCTAAGGTATTTTGCTGGACTCGCAACACTCGCTCAAAGTCTGGGTTTCCTGTCATCTGCGGGGGAGAAACTTTGTGTTTGAATCTGGCTCTGCCGACGTTGATGGTAACAACGAAGTAGAGAATTAATGCTGAAACAGTAATTAGACTGGGCCAGAGTGTGGCGTTTGCTTCTGCGAGCATGATTTGGCGTTATTCGGGTGGAGTATATATCTTGATTATAAATCAATTATTGTCGATCGCGTCATGGATCGCGATCGGGTCATTCAAGGCACGGGATTTGATGCAACTGCTGGCTAATGGAGCTTTAATTGTTAATAGGTGAGTAGAGATGTTATCCCATCCCTACTCGCTTCCGGCTCTACAATTCAATCACTGCGACTTTCTTTTTACTCTTTTGGTCGCGAAGGACTACGGTATTGTAGGGGGAGGTATCCGTCCCTAAGGGGATGGCGCTTTTAACGGTACCGCTATTTCCTTTGAGTTCGCCTAGTTCTATGGATTTATTTAAATTTCCATCTATCGCTAGGTAGGCAATCAATTTTACTTGGGAGTTTGTGACTTCTAAATCCTTAAAGAGTAAGGCCTCTCCTCCCTCAGGGTCGATTCCTAGAATGACCGTGCCGTGCACGACAACCGAACTTTCTTCTTCATCTACGTTACCCATTTTGATGTCAGCGGGGTCTTGACCGTCCATTGGCATATATCCTCAAATGTTGTCTGTTGATTTTAAATATTCTTCAGCATATCTTAATGACCGAACCATAACTAAAATCTTAAGACAGAGATTCCGCATTGCGATCGCTATACCGTTAGTAATAGAAATTTTACCCAGATTTTAGACTGCGTGGAATCCAGCATCGGGAATTGGTTAACTTAGGTGGGCTGACAGACAAGCTTCAAGAGCGCGAGCAATTTTGCGAAATCCTTCGGTGTTGGGATGAACGCCATCGTGGAGATCTGCAAGGCTGAGAATCGAGTATAAATCGACGAAATCTATGGGCTTACCTGCTTGTTGTTTTTGCTTGACTAATTCCTCGCTCTTTTGATTGTATTCTATAACTCGATGATTCAAGATGGGTTGCCAAATCGGCGGAATTGAAGCGACAAAGAGTTTGACATTGGGTGCTGTTTGAAAAATGGTATCGATTAATTCATTGAGGCGATCGCGTGCAGTGTCAACTGGATACAATTGTGGGATATCATTTGTGCCGATCAGGAGCAAAATAATATCCGGTTGGAAGGTTTGCAGCCACTCCACAACCTGATCGCAAATTTCTTCGATCCGCCAACCGGAATGTCCCTCGTGATGCTGAGAGAGTAAGGTATCGGGGCCATTACTTAGGGAGCCGACAAACTCAATAGCATAGCCTCGACTCTCCATCGCAGGCTGTAAATCGATGCGATATCCTCCTGGTACGAAGTAACCATCGGTAATTGAGTCGCCTAGGGGCATGATTTTGATGGGACGATTTTGCGGTGAATCAGTGTGGCTGGAGAGGCTTGAAGGATCGGAATTGTGATTTTACACGACAATTTTTGATAAATAACTAAGTTAACTACGCTTCAGTTTGTAGTGAGGACTTCAGTCCTTTTCCCTTTGTCTAAAGAAGGACTAAAGTCCTCACTACGAACCTGTTTTATGCTATCTCTCAGCTTAATGCAGCAATTCCTCTAGTTTTTGCTGGTTCCACAAATACTGATAAAGCCCTGTTTGCTTTACTAATTCTGCGTGAGTGCCGCTTTGCACTATTTCTCCTTTTTCCATGACTAAAATGCGATCGGCACTAGCAGCAGCGGACATCTGATGCGAGATGAAAATTACGGTTTTGCGATCGGTTCCCGTGGCTAAATTATGCAAAATATCGCTAGCAGTTTGATTGTCCACGCTGGAAAGAGCGTCATCTAAAATTAGCACGGGAGCGTCAACTAACAAGGCTCTAGCTAGTGCTGTGCGCTGCCTTTGTCCGCCGGATAAGGTAATGCCGCGCTCGCCCACGACTGTTTTGTACTGCTGCGGAAAGTTGAGGATTTCGGGGTGAATTTGCGCTTGTTTGGCGGCTGATTCAATCTCCGGCTGTTCCGCTAAAGGATTGCCGTAGCGGATGTTATTCTTGATGGTAGTGCCGAATAGAAAGCTTTCTTGGGGCACGTAGGCGATCGCCCCGCGCAACTCCCTCAGCTTCACCTCAGTAATATCCTGCCCGTCTACAAATAACTCACCAGGATCGATATCCAGCAAGCGCGGCAGCGCATTGGCTAAGGTTGATTTACCCGATCCTATCGCCCCAACAATGGCGACTGTTTCCCCTGGTTTTATGGTAAAACTAACATCTTTGAGCGCGCGCGTGTTAGCACCGGGATAGGTATAATTCAAGTGGCGGGCGACAATTTCGCCTTTGACTGGCATTGGCAATTCAACTGCATCCGCAGTATCCTTAATTTTCGGTTCCACAGTCAAAATTGACTCGATGCGATCGACACTGACTTCTCCGCGCTGGTAAGCAGTAATGGTGAAACCCAACAGCGCCGTCGGAAATACCAAACGCTCGACATAAATCAGCAACGCCACAAAATCGCCAATGCTAATGTCGCCCTTAGCAATTGCCCCGCCACCAGCAGAAAGCAGCACTAACAAACTGATGCTTGCCAAACCGCCCAGCAGCGGAAAAATAAAGTTTCGAGTTTGGGCTAATGTCAAATTAGCTGATAGCAACTTAGCGTTAGCATCGCGAAAAGCGCGGCGTTCGTTTTCTTCTTGAGCGTAAATTTTAATTACGGAAATTCCACTCATATCTTCCTGAATCAAATCGCTCATCGCTGACAATTCTTCTTGCACCGTTAACTGCTGGATGCGCAGTTTGTCGCTAAATAACTGCACCAAAACTAGCATTAAAGGATAAACTGCGATCGCCAATAGCGTCAGCCTTGTATCAATCCCCAACATCACCGGCAAACTCAAAGCATAGGCAAATGCCGTATTCGCCAAACTCAGCACTGCAAAACCCACCAAGCGGCGAATATTGTCCAAATCGGAAGTAGCGCGGTTAATTAAATCCCCTACTGTATTGGCAGCAAAATAAGAGGGTTCTAATGTTAATAAATGATTAAATATTTTTTGTTTGAGGTCAAATTCGACTTGTCGCCCCACGCCAAACAGCAGAATCCGCGACACCATCCGAATTCCCCACATAATTGAGGCGAGGATCAGAATTAGCACCACGTAGTTAAAAATTTGGTCAAATTTAGTGGCAACTTGGAGAGTGTCAACTGCATTCCGAATCAGCAGCGGAATATAAACGCCCACAGCATTGACAATTAACAGCGAGAAAACGCCCCAAAATGTGGGTTTCCAGTGCGGGCGCATATAAGAAATGAGTTTTTGCAGTCGAGAATAACGAGCCATTATGTTAAGTTAGTTGTTAGTTGTTAGTTGTTAGTTGTTAGTTGTTAGTTGTTAGTTGTTAGTTGTTCGTTGTTAGTTCTTCGTCATTTGTCATTTGTCATTCGTCATTAGGAAGAAGGGATGAAAGGCTTCGCTCAAGGTAAAAAAGAGCTAGAAGGAAGCTCTATCTGAAGATGGATGACAGAAGGCGGAAATTAAGAACTTTTATGGAAAAAATTCTGCTTTGGGATGACGCGCCATCAAAATTGGGTTTGGGGCCGAGCCAAAACTCGATCGAGCGATATGTCACAAACCACATTATATCTGTAGGGACACGGCACTGCCGTCTCAAAAGCCACGCGCACTCCTCGCCCAAAACCCAAATCCGCCCTCGCCATCCCCCGCACAGTTGAGGCGCGCTACAATCTAAAATCGATCAACTTAGCACTCAGGGTCAGAGAGTGCTAAATTTGCTATGTAAGCCAAAGGAGACAAACATGACCAAAATAGTTGCATTTAGCGACAAATCTCGGCGGGCACTAGAACGCGGCGTAAATCAACTCGCCGATGCAGTCCGCATCACCTTGGGCCCGAAAGGCCGGAACGTCCTATTAGAAAAGAAATTTGGCGCTCCCCAAATCGTTAACGATGGTATCACCGTTGCTCGGGAAATTGAACTCGAAGATCCCCTAGAAAATGCCGGCGCTCGCTTAATTCAAGAAGTCGCCTCCAAAACTAAAGATATCGCAGGCGACGGCAC
>JAYUGZ010000168.1:0-5502 GCA_043767465.1 Cyanobacteriota bacterium | reverse complement strand
TTATTTTGGCGATCGGTGTTCTCCGATGTCTTCTAGCGCTAATTTGATTGCCGCCATTACCCGCACAGAAATTTATACGAACCTCAAAAATATGGCGGTAACAGCTTTTTACCCGCTGATAGTTTCCAGCATCTTGTATTTAATCTTATCCTTGGCCAATCCCGTTGAAGTTGCTGGCAGCAACCTGGCTTTTGAAATTGCCAAAGCCTTCAATCTTAACTTGATAACTTTGCTGCCAGCCTTGACAATTTTAATCCTTTGTGTGTTGCGAGTTGAAGTCAAAATTGCTATGGCTGTTAGTGTAATTGCCGGAAGCGCGATCGCCATTTTCGTGCAAGGTTATTCGCCGCTCGACATTCTGCAATTCGCGATCGCCGGATTCAAGTTAGAATCAACTTCTAGTTTAAAAGATATTGTGGCGGGAGGAGGGATTTTGTCGATGCTCAAAGTTTCAACAGTTGTGATTGTATCGACAGCCTTTGCCGGCATTTTTGCGGGAACGAGAACGCTAGACTTTATTGAAGTGTATCTAAACAAAGCTCGATCGAGAGGCGATTTGTTTTTGGGGACGACAATCATCGGCATTTTATCAGCCGCATTTGGCTGCACCCAAACAATCGCCATCCTCCTGACTCATCAGCTAGTTGAAGAGAAATACCGAAAAGAGGGATTAGATGATTATCAACTTGCCGTAGATTTGGAAAATACCGCTGTTGTAATTTCTCCATTAATTCCTTGGAATATTGCCGGATTAGTGCCTGCAACTGTCTTGGGTGTCAATTCAGATTTTATCCCCTATGCCTTTTATTTGTATCTCATTCCCTTATTTAACTTAATTCAAATGAAACTGGCTAAGCCACTTCAAAAAAGTTAACTGATTTAAATGAAAAATAAAATTTCACTAGGTTATTTTCTGGCAGTAGTTGCGACGGTTATTTGGGCAGGAAACTTCATCGTTGCTAGAGCTTTGAATCAGGATATTTTGCCGATAGGTCTAGCTTTTTGGCGATGGGCGATTGCTGTGGCAACTTTGGCTCCCTTCACCGTGCGGGCGGCAGTTTCTGACTGGAAATTGATTAAGAAATATCTCCCATACTTGACTGTATCGGCGCTTTTAGGCGTGACGGCTTTTAACACTTTGATCTACGTTGCCGGTCACACAACCTTAGCGGTGAACATGGCGTTAATTGCCACTTCTTCTCCGGTTTTTATTGTACTTATGTCTCGTCTATTTTACGGAGAACGTATCTCGTTAACGCGGGCCGCAGGTATTGCGATCGCAATCAGCGGTGTTGTACTGTTAATCGCGGGAGGCTCGTTAGAGAGGCTGCTGAGCATTTCCTTTGCGATCGGCGATTTGTATATGCTGTTGGCATCTATCATCTTTGCTGGCTACACGATGCTGGTAAAGCGCAAGCCGCAGAACCTGCGGATGACAACTTTCACTTTATGCACTTTTAGCTTGGGGCTGTTGTTTTTATCGCCCTTTTATGCGCTGGAATGTTGGATTTATCACCCTGTGGCGTTCAATCGTTCGATCGCCATGGCGTTACTTTATGTGGGGGTTCTGTCGTCGGTGGTGGCGTTTCTAGCATGGAATCAGGCGATCGCCCTCATCGGCCCGAACCGCACAGCCTTAATCTATTACCTGATTCCGGTTTTTAGCGGTATTGCTGCGTGGCTGTTTCTAGGTGAAGCGATTTTGTTGGTGCATATTTTTAGTACATTGGCGATCGTCTGTGGCATTATTATTACTAACCGCACTGAGTCAAGCCTTGCCGAAATCAGGAACCTACCGAAAAATTGAATTATATTATCTCAGATAACATGACTATCATCAAGTTTGTAGTGAGGACTTCAGTCCTTTCATCAAGTTTGTAGTGAGGACTTCAGTCCTTTCATCAGCCTTTTAGTCGATCTGGACTAAAGTCCTTACTACAAAATATCGCTACGTATTGCACTAACCCAATTATCTGATTACTTTGGCAGCGGTGCCAAGATTTTGTCAGCATGACTCGCCGTCACCGCCGCAAATAAAGCTTCGTAATGATTCAAAGCTTCCTCAAACCCGTAATTCTCCACAGCATACTTTCTACCTTGCTCGCCCAACGCATTCACCCGATCGCGATTCCCGAACAAATCCTCAACAGCATCAGCCAAAGCTTGCGGATCTTCCGGCGCTACCACCACCCCGCCACCGCTTTGCTGCACTGCTTTCTGCGCCGTACCGGTTTCTGGAACCGACGCCAAAATTGCCCGGCCGCTCGCCAGCAGCACTTGAATTTTTGAAGGCATATTGAAGTTAGTAACGCGCCGCTTTTGTACGACTAAACTAACATCAGCAGCAGCCAACATTTCGGGCAATTTTTCTCGCGGTTCAAAAGGCAGTAACATTACATTAGTAGCTTTGTAAGTTTCGCAATCTTGTTGCAAGCGCGCTAGGGCTGTTGATTCTCCCACAATCACAAAAGCAATTTCTGGTATGTGTTTCAAACGAGCCGCTGCTTTGACCACTGTTTGCAAACCCTGAGTCAGGGCAATATTCCCAGCATAAAGAATCACAAATTTGTCATTGAGTTTGTGGGTTTCACGAAAAGGGTTATTTTCTTTCGGTAAAGGGCCGATGAAATTCACATCAACCCAATTGGGAAGGCAAACTATTTTTTCCGGGGGTACTCCCTGAGAATGCAATTTGCTGATAAAACCGCTGTCGATGACGCTGACTTGACTGGCTGTGCTGTACGCTAATTTTTCTAGGGCGTCAGCAATCTTAATTAGCAGTCCGTTTTTTTTCACCAAGCCGACGCGCACGGCTGCTTCTGAGACGATATCCTGGACGTTGAGGACGATCGGGATATCGCGAATCCATCCGTAAAAGGCGACTGGGACGCAAATCGGTAAAGGCGGCATTGTCGAGAAAATCACGTCGGGACGCCAGCCTCTGAAGGCTTGGACGGCGCTGGAGACGACAAAACTGCCGTCTAGCAAAAGTCGGTCTAACAGGCTGGGATGCGGGCCGTTGACGCGCAGGTAGCTGCGCTGAATTGTCACGCCGTTGTGTTCTTCGGTGAGGTAAAATTTGCCCCGATATTGCGGATAAATCCGGCGCTGGGGATAGTTGGGCATTCCGGTGACGACTCGGACTTGGTGGCCGCGCTTGACTAGGCCTTGCGCTAGTTCTGTCATTAGGGGGGCTATGCCGATCGGCTCTGGATAGTAGTTATAGGAATAAATTAGAATACGCATAATATTTAGTGTGAAGCAAATTGTCCTGCCGCGACTAACTCCAGCCTACGCCCGCCCAATTGCAGAGGATGTGCTTGGGTTTCCGGGAGCATCTCAGGGGGCGGCGCTTTTGCCGAACCATCCTTGCCAAAGAAGCCGCCCGGGAGCGGGCGGGCACTCTTAGCCCTCAGGTAAGGTTTTTGCGCATGATCAGGCAGTTGCAGCCATCGTCGGTACGGATGTAGCGAAGCTCGTCTGTGAGCTTGTACATAAACACCAGTCCCCTTTCTCCTTCTCTGTCCAAGGGATCGCGCTGCTCTTGCATGATCGAGTGCAGCTTTGCTTCCAGGTTGAAGGGTTGACCCCTGTCCCAAATCCTAATTTCTAAGTAATCGGCAAACACTTTTACCTCAATGTCGATGGGCGTCGCGGGGGGCAAGTTCTGGTGAGCGTGGCGGACAGCGTTTGTAAAGCCTTCGTTGATGATCAGCCGGCACTGCCACCAGAAATCTCCTGGAAGCAGTGGCAAAACGATATTCTCCAACCATTCCAAAACGGGTGTTAAAGCCTTGAGGTCTGTTTCAACCTGAAGGTGCGACTCTGCCTTTGGTTGCTTGTCTTTCATCTTTCTTTCCCCTGGTCGGCCCCCACCACCGCTGTACTCAGCGCAGGTTCGAGAGGAAAAGGAGGGCAAGGTCTTGGCAACATATTAGTTAAGTCAAGCTTGAGTTGAAGAAGCTCGTTTTGCCTCAAGGTGAGCATTCCTTTCGCACCATTTACTCGCACAGTACATGAGAGACTTCCGATACTGTTGTAACCCGCCTCGGTAGGGCGTTTAAATAGGGAAAATTCCCCACTCACTCGATTTAAAATTTGCGATTTACTCCACAGATGAATCTGGGAGTTTGAACAAGAGTCTAAAATTAGGGGCTTACCACGACAGCAGTTGGAAAGCCACTATCCGTTTTTGGGCGGGGTGAGCTTGCGAGGTGTTAATTCGATCTGCGATCGTGTTAGCAGTAGCTACTTTTCTAAACACTCGTGAGTTCTTGTCGTCCTCGAAAACCCTGCTGGCGTCATTCGAGTACGACCTCGAACTCGCAAATTGCATTCATGCTCTGTTGAGAGAGCTGGCAACTAGCTGCACATTTTCTGTGTGAATTTTAACACTTAATGCTAACGCAGGTATCGCGATCGATCGCCTGCTTGACTTGCGTATCTGTTTCTTGTTGCCGCCGCCCGCCACCGGTCAGCAACGCCAAAGTTCCGCGGTGAGTTGTTGACCGCCGTTACATAGCCCCACTATTTTTGTTAAACAGCACAGTTACGGTTTTAACAATTAGTTTCAGGTCATATATCAGGCTCCAGTCTTGTTGGTATTTTAAATCTAAACGGATGACATCTTCAAAATCGCGGACTTTCGAGCGACCGTTGACTTGCCATTCACCCGTCATCCCAGGTTTGACATCGAAACGCTGCCACTGAGGTACTTCATAGCGGTCAACTTCGTCTGGAGTCGGGGGTCTGGTGCCGACTAGACTCATTTCGCCTTTGAGTACGTTCCAAAATTGTGGTAGTTCATCAAGACTGGTTTTTCTCAAGATGCGCCCGACTTTCGTAATCCGGGGGTCATTGTCATTTTTGAAAAAAGCGCCGGAGGCTTGGTTTTTGATTTGGGATTTCATAGCTTCGGCGTTGGTACACATCGAGCGAAACTTCCAAATCTGAAATCTTTTACCCATCCAGCCGCAGCGGGTTTGACCGAAAAATATCGGGCCCGGATCGTTAATTGTGATAGCTGCGACTATCGGTATGAACAATATTCCTGTAATTATCAAACCGACGATTGCCCCAACGATGTCGATGAGTCGTTTTACCCACGATTGCACCGAGGGGTGCGTCATCGGTAGTAGATTGTCCGAGGGGTCGGTCTCTGTGGGAGTTGAGGTTGCAGAAGGCTGCTCTATCGTCAGCACTTGATCTAGGCTGGTGAGAGCAAATACTGCCATCACCTGCGGCTTGAGGCTCCGCAGCACCAAGTCGCTACCGCGCTGTTTAGCAAATTTTAGATTGCTGACTAAAGCACCGATCCCGCTACTGTCGATGAATGTCGTCTGACTGAAGTCTAGGACAATCTTGCTGGGAAGAGTGCTTCCAGAGAAAAGTTGCTGGCAGGTGGTCTTGAAGTTTACGGCTTCAAGTACGCTCAAGCGCACGGGTATGTGAACTGAGGGAATCTCGTCCAAGTACGTAACCCGAAAATCTGCCTCTGGGGTT
>JAYUGZ010000167.1:0-2192 GCA_043767465.1 Cyanobacteriota bacterium | reverse complement strand
AAGACAATGGAAAGCCGTCGCTGTCCGGGACTTTTCTTTGCTGGAGAAATCTTGGACATCGACGGCGTGACGGGTGGTTTTAACTTCCAAAGTGCTTGGACTACCGCGTGGTTGGCTGGGATCGCGATCGGCAAATCAGCCGATTTTTGATCGATCGAGGTTTGGGAGTGGCGATCGGGCGATCGGCTTGCCAATATTAAGTTTTGTGTTACGTTTTAATTAAGGCGCACTCAATGTGCATCAACTTCAGCCTGTAAACAAAATTCGCTGTTTTGCACAGTTAACATCGGGTGAGAGACATGAAAAACTTGAATCTACCAACCCTAAAATTAGACAACAGCCTTGACAGCCACCTTGACTCACCTTTCCTCGAAAAAAACGGCTTACTGGAATTCAACCCCAAATTTATCACTCCCGAATTTTTAACAACCTGGACGTTTGAAACACAACTGTACGGAGAATTAGTATCAATAGACCACTTTGTCATCACATTTCCTAGTCGCATTCAACTCGAAGACTACGCCGAATCTTTTCGCCCCTTCGGCGCCAAAACAGTTGAAGGCCCCGACTTATTTCCCATTAACTTTTGTACCGGAAACATCAACATTCCCTCAGATTTGTGGCTGCATTTAATGACCTTATTAATGCCAGCCGGCGGCTTAGTAGTATTGGATGCGCCCCACGCAGCCGGCGACCAAAAAAACCGCTTCCAGCAAGCAAGAGGATTATCAGCAGTTCACCACGTCGCCATTCGAGTCGAAAACGTGCAAAATGCTGCTACAATATGGCAAAATAAAAACTTTCAACCGCTGTCCGCTAGACCCCTAGACTCCGGCTCATTAACCCAGTGGTTTCTGCAAAATCCCGCCGGACAAATCATCGAATTAATCGAACGACACCCGGGAAACAACGCCACTTTCGACTGCAAAAACATCGCAGGTTTGCGCCTGAGTGAACAAGTTCGGCAACGGATTCGCTCGGCGGATGTAACGGATGTCAGTCAAAAGTCTGAGGAAACGCGGCTCAAATAACAAATAACAAATAACAAATAACAACCAATTCCCAATTCCCAATTCCCAATTACCAATTCCCAATTACCAAACAGCTATGATTGCAGTAAAAGTTCCCAAAGTTACTTTTCAACCCCCAATATTCAACTCAATTGAAGAAGAACGCCGCCACCGCAAACAGCGTTTAGCCGCCGCACTCCGATTATTTGCCCGCTTCGGATTTAGCGAAGGAATTGCCGGACACATCACCGTCCGCGACCCCGAACACCTCGATCATTTCTGGGTAAATTCCTTTGGAATGCACTTTAGTTTAATTGGAGTCAGCGACCTAATTTTAGTCAACCACAAAGGCGAAGTTGTTGAAGGAAATAAACCCGTAAACGAAGCAGCATTTGCCATTCATTCCCAAGTTCACAGCGCCCGCCCCGACGTAATTGCAGCAGCCCACGCCCATTCACCCTACGGCAAAAGTTGGTCGAGTCTCGGTCGGATTCTTGACCCGCTAACGCAAGATGCTTGTTCTTTTTATGAGGATCACGCTTTATTTGACGATTACACCGGAGTTGTTTTGGAAATCGAAGAAGCTAAACGCATCGCCAAAACTTTAGGAGATAAAAAAGCAATTATTTTACAAAATCACGGACTGTTAACAGTAGGTCAAACAGTAGATGAAGCGGCTTGGTGGTTTATTTCAATGGAACGCTCTTGTCAAGCGCAGTTAATGGCGCAAGCAGCCGGAAAACCGATTCTCATCAAGCCGGAATGTGCGCGTTTGACGCAGCAGCAAGTAGGCTCTCACCGCATGGGATGGTTTAGCTTTCAACCACTTTATGACATGATTGTGCACCGGGAACCAGACTTGTTAGATTAACACATGATATCCGTAGGGAAACGGCACTCTCTTGTCCTTTTGCTGGAAATAATTAAAAATTTACGCTTACACGGATTCCAGCCAAGCAATCAAATCTTGTTGACTGGTAAAATCTAACAATATTTCACCTAAATCATCCAATTGTTCGGCAGATAGCTGCTGGATGCGAGTTTGAATTTCCGGCGAAATCTCACCAGTACGTCGCCCGAGTAGACGCATAATTAATTCTATTTGCCCCTCGATTCTACCTTCTCGACGACCTTTAATCACAGCACCACGTTGGTCTTCAAAAAACATTTCCCGTTTTTCTA
>JAYUGZ010000166.1:0-2193 GCA_043767465.1 Cyanobacteriota bacterium | reverse complement strand
GAAAACAGAACCCACTTTCGGCCGGATACAGGTGCAGGCACAGCCGAAATCAGAGCGCTTTTTTTTAGGTCGGTCGCATCATTGTGCGTATCAGGAGGTGAGTTTGTCAATGTTGCGAAATATTACAAACTCCTTGAACTCAAAAAAATATTTACGAAACAATCAGCCTTTAAGCACATTTTTTGTTACATAACTTTATATTTTGGAGTTTGTATGAAGGATGGGGGAGCAGGTTAACGAAATCCCCAATTCCGCAGCAAGATCCGACCGTGCCGTTAATTTCTGTGGAAAACTTTCTCCATTCTGTGGAAAACCTCAGACTAGCCTGTGGAAACGCTGTGGAATGTTTAGGGAAAAGTTAGAGAAAAAATAAGAATTGCAAAGGGGAGTTATTGGTCATCGGTCATTGGTCATCGGTCATTGGTCATCGGTCATTGGTCATTGGTCATTGGTCATTGGTCATTGGTCATTGGTGTTTTCCTCTTCCCTCTTCCCTCTTCCTTCTTCCTTCTTCCTTCTTCCTTCTTCCTTCTAAGAGTGCCAGTCGGCGGCTTTTTGGCGGATGGTTGCCAATTCTTGGGGCGGCATTTTGTCGAGATTGGCTAAGATAAAGCTCATGCGACCGATCGACTGAAGCTTGTCCCGGTGGCGCGCCAGGAAGTCCCAATAGAAAAAATTGAACGGACAGGCCTTGTCGCCCGATCGTACTTGCACCCCCGGCAATAATCGCTGATTTTATTGAGACAATTCGCAGACGCAGCATAGGGTTATTTGGTCGGCAAGCTGCAAGTTTTGAACGAGCTGCAAAAAAGGGCGATCGTTCGGCGCCATTACACGCAATTCGGTGATGTTGTGAGCTAGAATCCAAGCTTGGAGATGTGTTTCAAAGTCGCCCCATGTTGTTGTTTGTGTAAGTGGCTTGGCAGCCGCCACGGCGCAATTCTTCAGCAAAATGCCAACAGTCATTTTACTTTTTTATCTTTAAACTTATGTTTTACTTGTGCTAATTTCGGTCAATTGACAAAATTTAATTGACTGACAAATCGCAAATTTAAAATTATTATAAACTTTCAGGTTGTCCGGAAAATTTACTAGAGCATAACATTGATTTCCAAAAATAGGGACACCGACCAGCAAATTTAAATTTAATGTCGGTGTATCCTTCGGATGTTAATAACTTTGTCATGGTATCTAATCAAAAAAAATTAATGTGACCGTTATCTCAAAGTACGGTAAAATGTTTCTCTAGTTTGCCAGTAAGAGCTAAAGCCAGGTTTTTTAAATAGCCATGATAGGGTGTGGAAATAATTAGCCTCCCTCCCGGTTTGAGGCATTTTTTGGCATTTTTTGCCAGTTCTTTCGGATAAAGTAAGTGTTCGAGTACTTCAACGGCTAAGACAACATCAAATGAGTGCACCATATCCGTATCGGGGAGTTCGTAAATATCTGCTTGGAGAAACTGACACTCCGGGAAACTTTGACGGGAGATGGGAATTCCTGGTGCAGAAGTGTCAACGCCCACTACTTCGCAGCCGTGCTCTGCTATGACGTGACTGAGGCTGCCATTGCCGCAGCCGAGATCTAAAACTCGCAGTTTTGTGGGGCTGGTCTCAGTCAAGTGTCGCCAGCATTTCTAAAAGAGGAGATATCAAATAAGCGTGATGATATTTGGGACGGTTGTTTGTGTAATAATACGTATAATTGGTAAAGTTTTTTTTCATCGATTAAGCTATGAAGACTATTGCCGAGACCGCAAATTTACAGAAAGTGGGTACAGAGTTTAGGTCAATGTTCGCCACCTGACGGGTTGTGAGAGTCGATCGGCGACTCGATTCTCTCATTGTTTGACAGTGAATTGTGGTCACCGAATCAATCGGATGTGAAAAGAAATTTTTCACAGGGTGCAAAATCTCTAATCGCCCATTCGCTGGGGCCGATCGCGAAGGCATTCGCCAAGAAAAAATCCGCTAGAGCAGGAATTATCTTTCGATCGCTAGCCGGACACAGAACTGTTTGCCTCAGACCTTCGGCGACAACGGTGCATCCCTGCGATTCTACCTTCAAGGAACAGCGGTCTGTCCACCCGAAACTTTTTTGCAGCCTGGAAAATTTGGGCGCGGGCGCGATCGTCAGGTGTAAGTCGATCCGAGAAGGGAAGCTCCTAGTGTGACCGAAATCACAGGCATTTGCCAA
>JAYUGZ010000165.1:0-2194 GCA_043767465.1 Cyanobacteriota bacterium | reverse complement strand
GTGATTGGTTAACAATACCCAATGGGTAAGGTGCGCATTGCGCACCCTACCAGATGAGCCGGTGCGCAATGCGCACCCTACAAACTTGAAAGAAAGTTATTGGGTATTGGGTATTGGTTAACAATACCCAATACCCAATACCCAATGACCTGTTTGGCCAATGCCCAATTAATTAATCAATTGCTTAAACGCATCATGTTCGCGAATTGTCTCCAAATCAGCTTCGGTTTTTGCCAACTCTTTGCACAAATTCGGATGGAGGTTGAGGGCGCGCTTTAAATTTTCAATTGCTAATTCAATTTTCCCTTGGAGCGCATAACATCGGGCTTTATTGTACCAAATCCTGTAAAAGTCAGGTCTAATTTTTGCAGCATTGTCGTAGGAATCGATCGCAGCTTCGTATTTTTCTAATTTGGAGAGTGCAACGCCTCGATTGTTCCAAGCGTCAGTATAATCATTTTTGATTTTGAGGGCTTGATTGTAGGAAATTACTGCTTGTTCGTACTCCTGCATTTTGGAAAAAGCAACGCCTCGGTTGTTCCAAGCGTCGGCATAATCTGGTTTGGCTTGGATTGCTTGTTCGTAACAGCCGATCGCCTCTTGGTACTTCTGCAACTCCAACAATACCACACCTCGGTTGTTCCAAGCGTCGGGATAATTGGGACGAAGTGTGGTAGCTTGTTCGTAGGATGCGATCGCCTCTGGATAGCGCTGCATTCGAGTCAGCACAACTCCGCGATTGTTCCAAGTATCGGCTAAATCCGGCTGAATTTGCAGGGCCTGATTGTAGGCGGCGATCGCATCTTCGTAGCGGTTTTCAAAGAAGCAAGCATCTCCCTGTTTGGCATAGTCGCCGGCGCTCAATAACTGTTGGTAATTGCCGTAGTTAACCGGAGCAAATTCTTGAATTTGGGCGTCGGGAAATAAAAGGTCTGTTTCTACATCCGCTGGGTGACTTTGGTGTTGAATTTCGCCTAAAATACTTTCAGCATCGGAAATTAATAGTTTTAATTGAGAAATTGTATCGTAGTGGAGACTTTCGATTTCTTGGCGAGCAATTGTTGTCTGCTTGGACAATTTGCCCAACAGAAACCAAACAGCGACTCCGGCTGCTGTCGGAAACAATGTTAAGGCAATTACCAGTCCGTTGAGCATTACCGCCGTGCGCCCGAAAGCGATGTCAACTTCTTCTTGAACTCGATCGCGAATTTCGTCTTTTAGTTGCTGCTGTGGCAATTGCTGCTGAACCAACAGTGCCCCAGCCTTCGGTTCTGAGGCAGAAACGCTACTGGCGCAGACTAGAATAGTTGAAAGGGCGATCGGGTTAATAATTGTTCTAAAAATACTTGACAAACGCATTGCCTTAGTGGTACGCACCTGATTTGCGATTTTCATATGTCAAGAGATGCTGGTAAAGATGATCTCAGACTAGCCCATTTGTTCAAAAACTATTAAATACAGGATATCTGTTGTGCAGTCCCCTCCAATTAAGTGTCTGACGCAAGAATTGCTAGACGAAGTTGCAGCTTCCTCCCGCAGCAGTCCCCGCCAGCGCCAAAACTACAATTTCCACGATTTGTCAGAAAGGGTGCAGCGGTTTGTCAACGTGGTGCAACCGGGTACTTACGTGCGCCCTCACCGACACTTGCGCCCACCGTCTGTTAACGGTTTTGAGTTTTTTGTGGTGATTCAAGGAGAAGTGGGTATTCTGATTTTGAACGAAAACGGTCAAATCTTGCGATCGTTGCGAGTCAGTGCTGTCGGGCCCACCCGCGCCGTGGAACTTCCAGAGGGCACTATTCACACATTGGTAGCTTTGGCTGCGGATACCGCGATTTTGGAGTTCAAGGAAGGGCCTTATGAGGTGGCGGCGGATAAAGACTTTTCGCCGAATTTTCCGGCTGAGGGAACTGCGGCGGCGTGCGAATTAGTTTTGATTTGGGAAGCGGAATTTAAATAAGAAGTCATTAGTCAGTAGTCAGTAGTCAGTAGTCAGTAGTCATTGGTCATTGGTCATTGGTCATTGGTCAGTAGTCATTAGTCAGTAGTCATCAGGAAGAAGGAAGAGGGAAGAAGGAAGAAGAAAGAAAATTAAGGGTTTCAGCAATTAAGAACGTGCTCACCCTCGGTCGCAGTTGACTGATGACCAATGACCAATGACCAATGACCAATGACCAATGCCCAATGCCCCATG
>JAYUGZ010000164.1:0-13881 GCA_043767465.1 Cyanobacteriota bacterium | reverse complement strand
GCGAAACGCACGTCTGTGTTGCCATTTGATAGCAGCGAAACGCCTTTTGGTGATGAATTTGATTTGGCAATTCTTGGCCCGATCGACCTCGGTTTAGGTTTCTTTGCGGAAGTTGCGTTATTTCACAGGCGATCGCGCACACTAATGTTAACAGATTCTGTGGTTTCCATTCCCGAAACTCCACCTGCGATCGTGCAACTCGACTCGTACCCGCTGCTATTTCACGCCAAAGACTGCGCCTCGGACGTGGTGGCAGACACCCACGAAAATCGGTGCAAAGGATGGCAGAGAATCGCCTTATTTGCCATGTATTTTAGCCCCAGCGTGCTGGAAGTGCCGCCGTGGTCGGGGGTGTTAGCTAGCGCCATGAAAGCGCCGGAACGCTCTAGGAAAGCTTATTTCGGGTTGTATCCGTTCCAGTGGAAAAGTGATTGGGTGCGATCGTTTGAGGCTTTGCGGGGTGGAGGGCGGTTGTTGGTAGCGCCGATTTTGCAGGCTTTGATTCTTAACCGCGCGCCGCGGGAAACTCTCGATTGGGTGGATCAAGTCGCGAGTTGGGACTTTGAGAGAATTGTACCTTGTCACTTTGATTGTGCGATCGACTGCAAGCCCCGCGAATTTCGCCAAGCATTCTCATTTCTGGAAAAACACTCGGTTGTTAATTCTTTACCGGAAGATGATTTTAAATTGCTGAGGGATATTGATGCTGGTTTGAATAAAACTGGTTTAGTTCCGCCTGCAAAAGAGAAGGTTTAATCCGTTATAACGACAACAATTAAATTGGTTTGTAGTGAGGACTTCAGTCCTCTGTTAATTCTTTACCGGAAGATGATTTTAAATTGCTGAGGGATATTGATGCTGGTTTGAATAAAACTGGTTTAGTTCTGCCTGCAAAAGAGAAGGTTTGATCCGTTATAACGACTAAAATTAAATTGGTTTGTAGTCAGGACTTCAGTCCTCAGAAAATGCTGAGGACTTCAGTCCTCACTACAAACCTGACTGCACTAAATCAGGATTTTTTCAACTTAAACTCATCAAACTTTACCACTTCCGACTCGGGTTTCCGCGTATCAAAATAATAGCTGCTAACTGTACCATTCCCCGTATCGAATATACTAAAAGCCGTAATATCATTGCTATCAATATACGGCAGCGCCAGCCCATCTTTGCCCAACAAAGGTGCAACTGTTGGCACCACAGGTTGTAATCCGTTCGGATCTCCAATCGCGCTGTAATCCTCCCGATATGCCGGCGGCACAAATCGGCGCTTTCCCCCCGCAAACGCCCCGTAACTGTTGCCCACATTAGAAGTCTCTAAAAAGTGCATTCCGCTGGAACTCACAAACCGATTCCACAAATGCGAATGTCCGTACAAAACTAACTGCACGCCCGCCGTGTCTAGCAGTGGCACCACATCCCGAATCAGATAATCTTGCTGTTTTGGATATTCGTAACGCACCATCTTAATCTCGCCGTCCAAAGTGCGATCGACTATTTGCACAGGGTCAGTATAAGCAGGTACAATATTGTCGCCCAGAGAATGCGGTGGATGATGAAACATCACAATTTTATATTTTGCCTGCTGAAATTCCGCACTATTTAATTCTTGTTGCAGCCAAGAATATTGAGCGCTACCTTTGGCAATTGGCTCAAAGATATGCTGTCCGTATCCCCATTTTTCGGGACGATCAAAATCCTCGTCCCGTTCCCGATACCTGCCTCTCGCCCCTTGATCTAAATTGGGGGTTCGCCAGATATTCGTAACATACAAAGTCACTAGCCGCACGTCTCCAAAAGTCACAGCATAATAATTTTTGTCACTGGGTAAACTTAAAATTTCGTTGTAAGTATCACTATTAAAACTATTGTTTTTAAACCAAACATCTTGATCTTTCACCATATATTGTTGAGCGAGATATGGATATATTTTATCTACAGCAGCGCGAGGAAAAGGGTCATTAAACTGGTCGTTGAGACTGCTGCTAGTTGAAAACCTACCCATAACTTCATGGTTCCCAATCGCCGGAAATAAAGGCGCGTGTTGGATTAGTTCGCCACCGCTGTACACTGTTTTGATGCCGTTTTTGTCCAGTTCGGAGAAGGCGCGACCTTGCAAACTGGGGAAAAAAGCGCGGCCTCGGTCGTCGTCGAACCATTCGGAAGCGCGATCGGCTATATTGATTAAATCCCCAGCCATGAAAACTGCATCAACTTTGTCAATTGTTTCTGCGACTTTCTGGAGATTAGCCGCTGTCATCGGCATCAATTGATGGTCGGAAGTGAAAAGAATTTTTAGCCCAACTCCTGCTACTGGTGTCGGAGAAAGACTGAAAATTTTGCTGCTGACAGATGCGCCGTCATTCCTTTCGCTGGTGACTAGATAAGGAATCCGAACACCAGGCCTTAAATTGATAACTTCTGCTTCGTGGCGCCAGATGTCGCGGACAATGGGATTGTTCTCAATTATGCCCCGTTTCATTTCATCGGGAATTCGCGAGTCTTTGTCTTCGCGAGTGCGGCTTAGCTTGGTAGTATTTGCAGCCACAATTTGACTCAAGTTTTCGCCGTAAGCAACAGTATTGCGAGTACCGCGAAATTCGGTAAACCAGACAACTCGCACCGAGTTGGCTGTTGGAAGTTGCAGAAACGGATCGGTTAAAAGTTGGGGTTGGTTGAGGTAAAATTGGATAATCAAACCTAGTAATAGGAGAATCAAAATCAAAACAGCAAAAAACCAGGGGTTGCGCGGAGAACCCTGGGGCATTTCTACTTGGTCGGGCAATAGTGTTAACATAAGTTATTGTCAGTAGTGAGTAGTCAGTAGTCAGTAGTCAGTAGTCAGTAGTCATTAGTATGAAGCAAGAATAGCGATTTCAAATTCTAGACTTGGCAATCTCCTTGACAGGTTTGGACGTTTATTTATGTCAAACGTCAACCATTTTTTTACATTTTCTTATGTCTCCATTTCTCTCCATTCTCTTTGTCAGCGCCCTCCGCGCCCTCTGCGGTTCATCAAAACAGAATCTTTTTCAAAAATGATTTAGAGTTGGTATATAACAGTCTTAACACCATTAAAGCATCTTCAATCTCAAATAGATATGACTCGCCATCTTCTCAAAGCTAACTGCAAAACCGTACACTTGGGGGGTTTCTCTCCCAAGCTTGAACCTGCTTTAATTGTCGATTCGGGCGATCGCATCGATATCGAAACCTATTCAGGATATTATGTTGCTGACAAGGCCCCGCCGGAATTTCTTACCCCGGATTTTTTAGATATCTGTCAGAATTTACCTGACAACCGCAAAGTCGGCCCGGGCCCGCACTTGCTAACAGGCCCGATTTATGTTAAGGGGGCCGAACCCGGAGACGTTTTAGAGATTCACATCGAGGAAGTTTACCCAAGTTTACCAGTAGGATTCAATGCAATTCGCGCTGGATGGGGAGTTTTACCTGAGTATTTCCCCGAACCTAAATTGCGGTTTATTCCCTTAGATTTAGAGCAAAAACTTGCGGAATTTCCCACAGGTAGCGGCGTGACAATTCCGCTGCATCCATTCTTCGGAATTATCGGTGTTGCAAATTCAGAAATCAACCGTTCTTCTATTCCTCCCGAACGCTACGGCGGCAATATGGACAATCAGGAACTGCAACCGGGAACGCGGTTGTTTTTACCTGTTTCAGTGCGCGGCGGTTTACTGTCAATCGGCGACGGACATTCGGCACAAGGAGACGGCGAAGTTAACGGTACGGCGATTGAAACTTCGATGAATGGGACTATTCAAATTATTTTACGCAAGGATTTATTTTATATATTTCCATTTGCTGAAACGCCCACTCATATTGTGACTATGGGTTTTGGTCAAACATTAGATGATGCCTTTGATATGGCGGTAAGACAAACGGTTAATTGGCTACAAAAGTATGCAGGTTTTCAAGAAGAAGATGCCTATGTTTTCTGTTCCCTCGCCGTCAATTTTCGGATTACTCAGGCTGTGAATAATCCCCGCAAAGGAGTTCACGGAATGATACCTAAGTCGATTTTGCCGAATGTGCAAATTATGGATCACTGACCGTGATGTGCTATGATAGCACCCGATCGCCAAAACAACCTCGATCGCGATCGCACAAACTACACAATTTTGTCACTGCGCTTGGTCGATCGCGATCGCACCAGCGTTGAAAATTCAGCTTAAGATTGGGATAAGTTGCAAATTCTATCTAAATGGACTCCATGAAAAACCAGACTGATGATTCTGCAAAACAAGATTTAGTCGATCGGGCTTTTGGGAGTCCAGCCATCCCAGATCCGACAGCGTGGGTGGACGAACATTATTTTCTGGCTAATTTCGCCAATACTCTCGCCCACCTCCAACAACATCTATCTGATGACAGTTGCGAAATCGGCGATAGTGCGGACTCTGGCGAGGAAACATTATCGATCGATGCTAAAATTAGAGATATATTGAAAGATCATTTTAGCGATGACGGCTGGGAATATGTCGAAAGTTTGTTGTGAGTTTGGCAAAATCGATAAGTATTGCTAGGTTGATAAATTTTGAGCCTCAATTAAGCTGTTGCAGATTTAAATTGTCTATTTCAACCGATGATTGAAAATCATTAAATTGTCTCCCGTCTTCGCTTCGGACATTCCGGGACGCATTGTAACTTATTATACTTTAGGTTTGCCGGAAATTAGGGTTGATCGGAATTTCGGTCGATCGCAAAAACTCAGCACTTTCTTCTGGCAAAGCAGTATTGATAAACATCCCACTACCCAACTCAAACCCAGCCTGCTTGGACACTCTGGGAATAATTGCCAGATACCAGTGAAAGTATTTTGTCCCCTGTTCCGCTGTCGGCACAGAGCGGATATTATAGTTGTAATCAGGATTGTTCAATCCGTAATAAAGCTTAGCAAGTACAGTTTTCAAAGTATAAGCAAGATCCGTAATTTCCGCATCGGTAATGTCATCGAACGAAGAGGAATGGCGGCGGGGAAAAATCCAGATATGAAACGGCGAAAGTGCAGCATAAGGGATAAAAGCCACAAAATATTCACTCTCAAAAATCACTCTTTCACCCGACGCTAATTCATCTTCCAAAGTCCGGCAAAACAGACATTCTCCCGTGTCGTCAAAATAGCGAACTGCTGCATCGATGCGGCTGCGAAATAGGCTGGGTACAACGGGCGTAGCTGCTATCTGCGAGTGAGGGTGTTCGAGAGAAGTCCCGGCGCTTTCCCCGTGATTTTTGAATATAATAATTGTTTCAATGTGGGGATATTTTCTAATTTCTACATAACGCTGGCGGTATACTAAAAGTATGTCTGTTACTTCTGCAACGGTCAACAAAGCTGTCGTCAAATCGTGTCGCGGGTGTTCGACAATTACTTCGTGAACGCCGATTCCTGCCATCGTGCGGTGAATTCCCGATGATATTCTCATCCATTCTGCTGTCGGGGAGAGGGCGGGATATTTGTTGCCAATTGCTCTAACTTTCCAGCCAGTGAGTTCATCAATCAAACGGCAAGTTTCTAAGGTTCCATCTTCCTCATTTCCCACGCAAAACGGGCAATCTGCACGGTGTTGTGGCACTGCTACCATCAACTTTTTCTTGTTGGCGAATTGATCGGGTCTTTTTGCCCGTTCCGTGGCGATGATTACCCAATCTCTGGTAATTAGATTTTGTCTAAGTTCAGACATTTTCTTACCTTTGGTTTCAGGGTTTAGCTGTTTTTAATTTTAGATAATATTTTGTACTCTGTCAGTGCGGTATTGCAGATTTTTAATAAATCTTGATATTTGCTTCAGAAGGTATTACATAGATTGCGGTCAAGAAAGTTAACAATAGTAATTGTTAATTACCGAGAATTATGATAAAATAGAGCCATCGCAACAGCTAGGAACTAATCTATGGTTCTCCAAATTAATCCCACGAAACAAGAGCCAGTTGTTACCTGGGAAAAACTGCCATCAGACTTTATATTACCGGACGATCCCGTGGAAAACATTCAACAGCCACCGCTGGCGGCCGCACTGACGGATGCTCTCGGTAGCAACGATCGCATTCAACCCGAAATGTTGATTGCGTCGAATTTTGCGATCGCAGCTACCGTCAATCAAAGGAAGGTAGTGAAAGCGCCAGACTGGATGTACGTGCCGCGAGCACTGCCGCTACCTGAAGGAGTGATTCGCCGCAGTTATACGCCGTCTTTGGAGGGCGATCGAGTTGCGATAGCGATGGAATTTCTCTCCGACACTGACGCTGAGGAATATTCGGTGCGCGCCAAATATCCCTACGGAAAACTGTATTGCTACGAGCAAATTTGGCGGATTCCTACCTACGTTATTTTTGACCCTTACGAACCCGATTTGGAAGTGCGCTGTCTGCAAGAAAATCAATATGTTTTGCAGTCGCCGACGGCGGAGGGACGTTATTGGATACCTGAAATTAATTTGTTTTTGGGCATTTGGTACGGGACGCGATTGGGTGCAACTATGCACTGGTTGCGCTGGTGGGATGCAGCGGGAAATTTGCTACTTTGGAGTTCGGAACAATCGGAATTGGAACGACAAAGGGCGGAACAGGAAAGGCAAAGGGCGGAACAAGAAAGGCAAAGGGCCCAAAGTGCGATCGCCCAATTAGAATCCGAACGTCAGCGCAGTGAAGCACTTGCAGCTAAACTTCGCGAATTGGGAATCGATCCAAACGCTTGAAATGCCTATTCCTGCGGGGATAGTTGCGCTTGACGCCCTTTTCTCAAGCTGTCAAAATTGGGGGAAGGGCGATCGTAATGTCTTTGATAGTGTAGGGAGGTAATGTAAAAATAGATGGATTATGAATATTCCAATATCCGATCGCCAGATTCAAAAAAAATTCAAACACGCTGCCGATTTTGGTGTCTCAGGGAATTACAATTTGCAGACAGCAGCAGCATTTGCAGCGGCTATTCAAGCCCACTTACAGAAACAAGGAGTACAGGAGATTGGGGGTAGTTATCGCAGGGAACCAGTCAAGCACTATTTTGATCCATTAACCAATTTGAATGTTATGGTAGATGTAGGTAACAATTTTATTAGTGGCTGGAAACTGAATTCTGCACAAGTTGTGGAATTAACCACCACTGGAGATATTGGAGGTGGATAAGTATGGATAAGTACATCAAGTTATTAAAAAAGTTTGTTGACAATAAGATTACTGCTGATGATTTTGAAGGGCAGTTTCTACAACTGTTTAAAGGTGACAATAATCTCCAACCAGGGACAGAGTTTAAGATTTTAGACAAGTTATTTGCGGATGTTGATGCTTATTGCAGCGACCCGGATTTGATTGAAGACCCTCGATTTGATATTGATGGGGTTCAATTGCAAGTATCGGCACAGGAGGCGCTGAATAAGTTGGTGAAGTTAACAGCGGTTTGAACTGAAAGTGCGATCGCCCAATTAGAATCTGATGTACTTAGATAGAGTCAAAAACCAACTGATAGAACTAAAAGTCGTGAGGCAAGATGAACTCGTAGGTTGTACCCGCGATGACGTAATTGCGATCGAGCAAAAGTTAGGAATTTATCTGCCCCGCGCCTATCAAGAATTTCTGTTATCTATGGGACGTAGTGCTGGTCAATTCTTACGCGGATCTGACTGTTTCTTGAATCATTTACCTCAACTGCAAGAGTGGGCTGTCGAGTTATTACAGGAAAATAACTTTGCTGAATCCCTACCAGACGATGCCTTTATTTTCTTCATGCACCAGGGCTATCAATTCAGCTTTTTTCGAGTATCAGAAGGTGCAGATCCTCCGACTTACTCATACTGTGAAGGAACCAATCAAACTTCTTTCATTAAAAGTCATGATAGCTTTAGTGAGCTTTTGGATACTGAGGTAGAAATTCACGCGAAATATTTGATGGCTGTTGCTAGCAAGTGAGGAAATCGCACTGATGTGGTTACTAATGTTTGGAAGTGTCTGGGTAGTCTTTGACTTGTATCATTAAATTATAATCGCAATACTTGAAAAAGCTCAACCATCTGCGTTCATCTGCGTTCATCTGCGGTTAAAAAATCTCAACTCTCACCCAGCCATTCCCTCCCCCTCACCAACAACTCGTCCAAAGTTTCCACTGGCCAAAACCGCACCTTTCCATCCTGGGAACCTGTTATTAAAAACTTCCCATCGCGACTAAAACAAACACTATAAATCGGACTTTTTAACTCCACAAAATCTGCTTCGCCTTTGAGTAAATTGCCTTTATATCCGCTAAAGTCGGCCAGTAAATTCCCCTGCAAGTCCCACAATTTGGCGGTGCCGTCTTGTGATGCAGTGGCGATCGTATCTCCATTCGGGCTAAAACTGACACTTGTTACCGGGTTATTATGTCCGGTGAATGTTACCAAGCATTTACCTAGCAAGTCCCACAATTTGGCCGTCTTGTCAGATGAGGCAGTGGCTATCGCATCTCCATTCGGGCTAAAACTAACACTATTTACCGAGTCATTATGTCCTGTGAAAACTGTCAAACAGTTGCCCTGCAAGTCCCACAATTTAGCGGTTTCAGATGAGGCCGTAGCGAACTCATCTCTTGTGGCGCTGAAACAGATACTATTAATCCAGTCCTTATGTCCGATGAAAGTTACCAAGCAGTTGCCCTGCAAATCCCACAATTTGGCGGTTTTGTCATCTGAGACAGTAGCGATCCTATCTCCTGTGGGACTAAAACTCACACTATTTACCGAGTCATGATGTCCGGTGAATATTACCAAGCAGTTGCCCTGCAAATCCCACAATTTAGCGGTTTTGTCAGATGAGGTAGTAGCAAGTACATCTCCATTCGGGCTAAAACTGACACTTCTTACCCAGTCATGATGTCCGATGAATATTACCAAGCAGTTGCCCTGCAAGTCCCACAATTTAGCGGTTTTGTCAGATGAGGCAGTAGCGATCGCATCTCTTGTCGGGCTAAAACTAACACTATTTACCGAGTCATTATGTCCGGTGAAAGCTGTCAAACAGTTGCCTTGTAAGTCCCAAAATTTTGCAGTGTGGCTAGATGAGGTAGTGGCGATCGTATCTCCTGTAGGACTAAAACAGACACTTGTTAACGAATACTTATGTTCGTTGAATGTTCCTAAGCAGTTACCCTGCAAGTCCCACAATTTGGCGGTGTGATCATTTGAGGCAGTAGCAATTACATCTTTTGTGGGGCTAAAACAGACACTTTTGAGCGAAAAATTATGTCCGGTGAATGTTACTAAGCAGTTGCCCTGTAAGTCCCACAATTTTGCAGTTTTGTCATTTGAGGCAGTAGCGAGTGCATCTCCTTTTGGGCTAAAACTGACACTTGTTACCAAAGAATCATGTCCGGTGAATGTTACTAAGCAGTTGCCCCGCAAGTCCCACAATTTTGCAGTTTTATCATTTGAGGCAGTAGCGATTGCATCTCCTTTCGGGCTAAAACTAACACTTGTTATCAATTTATTATGTGCGGTGAATGTTACCAAGCAGTTGCCTTCCAAGTCCCACAATTTTGCAGTTTTGTCATCTGAGGCAGTGGCGAGTGCATCTCCTTTCGGGTTAAAACTGACACTTGTTAGCGAAGAATTATGTCCGGTGAATGTTACTAAGCAGTTGCCCTGTAAGTCCCACAATTTGGCGGTGTTGTCATCTGAGGCCGTAGCGAGTGCATCTCCTGTGGGGCTAAAGCTTACACTATTTACCGAGTAATCATGTCCGGTGAATGTTACTAAGCAGTTGCCCCACAAGTCCCACAATTTCACGGTTCCGCCGCATGAGACAGTAGCGAGTGCATCTCCTGTGGGGCTAAAAATAACATTTGTTACAAATTTGTCTAAACACTGTCGCCATTCACGGATTTTAGCAAGAATCATCTGCAAAGCTAATAGAGGATTAGTAACTGGATATTCCGAAAGTGGGGGATTATCTGGTATCCACTTCTTTAAATCTTCTCCTGCTTTGATAGCTGCCCGTAAGGCTTCTATTTGATTTCCCTTCGACTGAAAGAGTTTTAAAGCATTGCGTCCAGCTTCTTCAACTTTAATAACTTCCCTAACTTGTCTGCGAACTTCTCTTAATGATTCATTATTTGTCATCAATTCTTTTAGTTTCTCATCTCGACTGTTCTCTAAAAAATCATTGTCCTCGTCGCTCAAACGTTTTCCTTTTTTCCATTCCCACGCATCATCCAACGCTTGGCCGTGCAACAGTCGGGAAGTATCTTGACGCTTTGAGGCTATCCAAGCGGCGAAGTTTTCCTGGTAGGGGCGGAGTTTCGCTAATTCTTGCTGTACCCAATCGAGGTCAAAAATATCAGCGTATATGGGATTATAAACTTGTAGATATCCGTTGCGTTTGACGACCAATCCTGAGAGTTGTAACCTTCTTTGATCGAGACTATTATCAGCACAGATTTTCCGATCCGCGTCCGTCAGTATTTGCTGATAAATACCGAGCAGTAGCGCCGTGCGGTCTTGATAGTCAAGCAGCAATCGACGCCTAATAGTCTTAAAATGTTCTTGTTCGTCATTCGCTTCCCAATTATCAATGACATACTTTTTTACTAAATCTTCCACATCAGCAGTCCGACTTGCAGATTTATAGACCATCAGTTGGCACAGCTTTTGCATCAAAAAAGGTTGCCCGTTTGTCCACTGAAAAACCTCAGCTAATATCTCCTCCGATATTTCCTCTGATCGCTCTCCCATTAAGCCAGGAATTAAAGCAGGTTTAGCTTCATCAAAAGTAAAGCCTGTTAAATCAATAGCCTTGCCAATATTAAAAGGTGTTCGGTCTTTATCCCGAATCAAATCTGCTGGTGTCGCAACTCCCAAAAGACAAAAGGTAAGGCGCTTATATTCAGAATTAATCGCTCTTTTGTTATAGCAAGCGCGAATCAATAGAAAAAAATCATCTTTCCAGCTCAGATTTAAAATTGAATCAATTTCATCAATAAAAATCACAATATTTTGCGAAATCTCTGTCAATAAAACATCTTCAATAAACTGACTCAATCGCTGAGATGGCGATAGCAATTGTCGCTGCTGCCACCAACTGTCACTATCCACCTTTCTGGAGAGTGTGCCACCCCGAACCAACTCAGAAATAATGCCAAAATACCAGTAGTCGGAAGTTTCGCTACCGATATCTGTTAAATCGATCGCAATACATTTAAAGCCTGCTTTTTCGCGCAAGCGTTTCATCGTTTGTACTTGCAAGCTAGACTTGCCCATTTGCCTGGAATTCAACACATAACAAAATTCTCCTGCTATCAAACTTGCATAAAGTTCGCTGTCTGCCTGACGCTTAACATAGGTAGGATGTTCGTATCCTAAAGAGCCACCAACTTGATATTGATAAACAGTCATAATCTGGTTTTATCCTCGACTCTAATCTCGAAATTTTTCCACAAAATAATCCCGATACAACTGACAGCTAGGAGTGATACCATGCTGATTTTGTTTAACCAAACCCGTACTCAGTAATTTAAATTCTAGCACCTGTTCTAATTTTACCGAACAGTCTGCGAATACAACTTGCTTGAGAGCCGCTTTGAGTTCAGAATATTTTTGCAACTTCGCCCAGTGACTTTGCAAATGCTGACGGTAAATTCCCACTTCTGTAGCTGCATTTTGCAAAACTTCTGCTAAAGATAGCTTATCATAATTCAAATGATAAAGTGCCCTGCGTACCAGATAAGGATAACCACCAACTATTGCCATCAATGCCATCACTTCATCAGTTCTCCAAGATAGCTGATGGCGGCGGGCTAAATCTAGAATATTTGGCTGGCTAAATTCCGTCAACTCTACTGGAAACCCGACATTAAAGGGTGATTGATTATGAGGTAATTCCACGTAAACATTTGTAGAATGGAGCAGCACCATTCGCAAGTTTTCCCAAATGTCAGTTTTCTTAGTTTCTTCAAACCAGCTTCGTAACATCTTCAGAAATTCTTGTGCAATTTCCTGATAATGAAAAATACAGTCTATTTCTTCTAAGGCCAAGACCAAAGGACTATTTATAGCTTCTAAAACTTCAGTTTGAAAGTATTTTTTGCAATTTACGAGAATGCCTCCGCGCGCCTGCAAATATCGTTCGATATTACATTCTAGTTTTAGCTGTTGGCTGATATTGAAGCAAAACCATTGAAAAAAATTATTTGTGTTGCTAAATATTTCTGTTTCCGCATCTCTAAAATCTAAACGTACTAACCGATACTCATTTGTTTGTGCGTGTTTTATGATGCGATTTAATAGAGAGGTTTTTCCCATTAATTTGGGAGCTTTAATGCGAATCATTGACCCCGGCCTTAAAATCTGTTGATAACAGTCACCTTCCATTCTGGAACGCTCTACATAAAACTCAGAATTGAAGCGCAATGCTCCTTCGGGTGATTCTATTTTTTTGCGAGGTTCACGGGCTTTTGCCCCAAACTCTTCTAATAACTCTTTACAAACTAATTCCCGTTTATATTCTATAAATAATAAAATCAACTCATCGCGTTGCGTATAACCCTGTTCATTTTTGATATTAAATAACTCACAAATATTTGAAATATGATCGCTGACACACGATCTGGTTACTTTTCGAGAGTTAGCTATTTGTTGGTCTGATTTTTTTTCCAAGAACTGCCTTAGCACTGGACGCTGTTTTGGTTTAAGCTTGTCTGTATAGATCGCCTCAAACTCCTGTTCTGTCATATTACCCATTCCCCCTCAGCCTCAAACCTACCTAATTTCTCTTAAATTAGCATAAATCAGAGCTTTAGCGTAGTTGCCCTGTCAATTCCTGGTGAGTTTTCACAATTTTATAAGTCAAATGTAATTTGTGAGTTTTTTTTCACAAACTCTTTCACGAATTATTCAAGCCCAACTCACAATCTCTCCAATTTTTTACCTGACAACTAATTTGGGAGTCTAAATTAACGATCGCCCGCGAACCAAAAAAATCCAGATATCGTAGGAAATATAAAGCGACGGGTAAAACAATGAAACTAGAAAAACAGAATTTAAGCACCAAGCCTAAATTAGCTAAAAAGGTAAATCCAGTGAAAAAATCTGACAATTCAAATATCAAATGGTGGATTGAAAAAGTTGCTGTACCGATCGCGATCGCCGTAATTACTGCCCTAATTCCCTTAGCAACAACGTACATCACCCCTCAAAATACCCAACAACCGGCAAATCCTGCGATCGATCGCACAATTCCACCGTCAAAATAACATCGGATACGATCGCCCCTAATCCAAGAAACCCGGTTTCTGCGATAATTTACGCATCCTCACGAGATTTTGCCAAGAAACCCGGTTTCTGACTCCACGCGCGATCGCCCTAAGCCAACTGTAACTGCACATTCTGCAACTTGCAAATGGCTTTCAACACTTGCGCTAATAAGATCGATCGCTCTGTGTCAATCAAATTCAATTCTGGTAAAATCTGATAAGTACAAGGATTCCCCCGCGTCACCCGCACAAACTGATAATTACGTCCATTCGTCGTCAATCCCCAAACCGACGATTGCTGCTGCAAACTTTTATAAGCATAAGTCAGCAATTGTGGCAAACCGGCCCAAGGATCGATCGCACTATTTTTCGCCTCCACCACCAAAATCCAAAACTTTGTCGCCGCGAGTTCTGCATCCGGCTGATTTACCGCTAAAATATCCAACCGCCCTTTAATTAAAGTATCCTCATCCTCAACCTCAATGGGTATGCTATCTTCCATTGTCAGCACAACAGGAACTTTAAAAAATCCCGTCAATCTCATCAACGGCGAAAGTGATAAAAACTTAACCAATTCTTCGGAAACCTTCCCCACTTCTAGATAACGCCAAAAGTCATTGCTGATTTGCAATAATTCCTGCTGTTCA
>JAYUGZ010000163.1:0-2196 GCA_043767465.1 Cyanobacteriota bacterium | reverse complement strand
TGAACGAGGGCGAAAAAATTGCTGAGAACGGACAAAGGATTTGCCCAAAAAGCCCGATCGGTTAATGGCAGGCGCTGGGCGAAGCTGAATCTGCTGGCTACATTGGTGCGCCGGGACTTGGAAGCTCAATACAAAGGCTCGATTCTCGGCAATTTGTGGCCGCTGCTGAATCAGCTATCGCAATTGGTGATTTACACATACGTATTCTCGATCGTCCTTAAGGTAAAGCTCAAGCTTGCAGGCTTCCCCGAAGATAGCGACATTACATTCGGAGTCTGGCTGTTTGCAGGTTTGTTACCTTGGAGTGCCTTCACCAGCGGTTTGATCAAGTCGGGAGTATCCGTCGTGGGCCAGCCAAATTTAGTCAAAAAAGTGGTATTTCCCCTCGGTTTGCTGCCGTTAGTGCCGATTTTGACAGCTTTTATTGAAAGTTCTCTCGGTTTAGCAGCTTTGATCGTCATAGTAGCAGTCTCCTCACAAAAGCTCAATGCTACTTTATGCTTATTGCCGCTGGTTTGGATTCCTCAGTTGCTGATCACTGCTGGTTTGGGATATTTGACAGCGGGCTTGACGGTGTTTTTGCGAGATATTCCTCAGACTTTAGGTGTTATTCTAAATTTTTGGTTTTATCTGACGCCGATCGTCTATCCAGCATCCATCATCCCCGAAGAGTGGCGAGTATGGATATTTTGGCTGAATCCAATGGCCGCCATCTCAGAAGTTTACCGAGATCTGATACTGCTTGGAGAAGTCAAGCACTGGGGCGAATGGGGTGTCGCCACGCTGATTTCTGCTGCTATATTTTGGGGAGGTTTTGCCGTTTACCGGCGTTTGCGTCCCGCTTTTGCTGACGTGCTGTAATACCAATTTTTTATGAGGCCCCGTAGAATCCGATCTCCCTGGCACCCCCCTTAATAAGGGGGGGACAAGATTCGGATCAAAGTCCCCCTTTTTAAGGGGGATTTAGGGGGATCGAGATATGTGCAACGACCCATTAAATTGGTATAAATATGTTTTAGATCTAAAGTCAATCTAAAATCTAAAATCTAAAATCTAAAATCGATTGACTGCCGCCAATGACAGAAAATGTAATTTCACTAAAAAATGTTTCCAAATGCTTTAAGCGGTACGATCGTCCAGGAGACCGCTTAAAGGAAATTATTTACCCCAGCAAAAAACTCGCTGACGAATTTTGGGCCTTGCAGGACATCAATCTGGAAATTTCTCAGGGACAAACTCTGGGAGTAGTCGGTCGCAACGGTTCGGGAAAAAGCACTCTTTTGCAAATAATTGTGGGCACCCTGACCCCTACCGCAGGAAGCGTCAATGTTAAAGGGCGAGTCTCCGCTTTGTTGGAACTCGGAAGCGGGTTTAACCCGGAATTTACCGGGCGGCAAAATGTGTTTTTTAACGCTCAGTTACTGGGATTCAATCAAAAAGAAACTGAACAAAAGTTTGACGATATAGCTGCTTTTGCTGATATTGGAGATTTCATCGACCAGCCAGTTAAAACTTATTCTAGCGGTATGTTTGTCAGGCTGGCTTTTGCTGTTGCGACTAGCGTCGAGCCGGATATTTTGGTGGTTGACGAGGCGCTTTCGGTGGGCGACGAAGCTTTTCAGCGCAAGTGTTTTGCTCGCTTGCAAAGCATTCAGGAAGGTGGCGGGACGATTTTATTTGTGTCTCACGCTGCTACTTCTGTGGTGCAACTTTGTACGTCGGCGATTTTAATGGATAGCGGAGAATTGCTGCTGGCTCACACGCCGAAGGTGATAATTTCTAAGTATCAAAAGTTGATTTATGCCGAGCCGGACAAGGTGAGGGAGTTGAAGTCAGATATTCGAGTTCTCAACCAACTTACCAAGCAGGAAAGTGAAAATAATATTCAGGATGCTAACTTAGACAGCACAAAGACGGAAGTTAAACCGGAGCAATATGTCTCCAAAACCAAGGAATATTACGATGAATTTTACGATCCGGGGATGATACCGTCGAATACGGTGCGCTATCCGTCTCGCGGAGCGGAAATTATCAACCCCCGCATCGAGACGCTGAAGGGTACTGTGGTAAATCACTTGATTGGTCGTCAAGATTATGTTTACACTTACTCTGTCACTTTCTCGCGGTCAACTTCCAAAGTTAGGTTTGGAATGTTGATCAAAACGATTAGCGGTTTTGAGTTGGCTGGTGCTTCTT
>JAYUGZ010000162.1:0-2197 GCA_043767465.1 Cyanobacteriota bacterium | reverse complement strand
GTAGCCTAGAGTAGCGATTTTGGTGTACCATCCGCCGTCCCAATGGGAGAACAACTCCCAGCCGCTTTTTGGAATAAAGCCCGCAACAATAGGCGTTGAGTCCTGAGAATGGTACAGCAGCGAGTGATGGTAGAGGAAGGGGGCAATTAGCTGCATCCCGATCGCAATTACCGATCGACTCAGAAACCACATAGCAATTACAAAAATTAACCCGTCCCTATTTTTGTTGCGCTCCAGACGCGGACTTACTTCTAATCGTAAATCAGTATTGGTCATGGCTTAAACAGCGCAAGACTGTTGATCAGAAACTAAAGTATAGTCCGCTGCAAAGGCGATCGGCAAATATATACGTAAGTACAGCGGTACTGCTAATTTCAACGTCCGAGTTTATTGGGAATACCTTCGCAGCCGCCCGGAATAGTATCTCTCGACTTCGAGCCGCACCAAGAGCAACAGTAGTGTCGTTGCTCGTCCGACAGTCGCTTGACAGCGGTAAAATCAGCGCGTTCAACTACAGCGCCAGTATGTTCACCCGTTGTGTAATTGGGAAATTCCGTGCGGCTGCGGGGAGATGCAGTTTCGGCCGAGCCGTAGAATAATATCGCGGCTCTGAGATCGGCGCGAGCGAGATTCGCGTCGTACAAGATAGCGCGTGAGAGATTTGCTTTGACTAAATCGCACTTGCTGAGATTGGCCCGGACGAGGTTAGCTTCGCTCAACTCCGTCCACCGCAAATCGGTGCCAGCCATGTCAGCACCCGCTAACATGACATTGAGATCGATAACGCGGATGCCGTGATCTCTGTCTTCAGCGTAGCCACCGTTGCCGTCAAGGATGGGGCGGCCTAAAAGCCGATCGCGCTTCAGAGGAGTAACCAATCTCGACTGCGACAAAAACCGCAGAATTTTCGCTTTACCTTCAGCATCCACACTGCTCATAATCGCAGCCGTGCGGCCTTCGGCGATCGCCCTTTCCTGCGGCCAATCTTCCAAAAACCCTTGCTCGTCAAGGGCTAAATCGGAAACCCCTTGAAAATAAGCATCAATGGTTTGTTGCTGCGTAATTCGATTTTGCTGAATCGTCAAATCCTTCGAGATCACATACTGCCGCCAAGCCACATAAACGCCCAAAATCGCGATCAAAATTTGACCCAAAGCGCCGATGACTTCGCCTACTGCTCCCACTGCATCCCAGTTAATCTTGATATTGCGGCTTCCGAGTTCACCGTTAGCCCCGCTGAGTATCAGCAAGCCAACTGTTCCCGCCAACAGCCCAAAGCTAGAGACGATCAGGGTGCGCCAAGTCGGAGGGATTACCTGCGTCCAGATTTTGCCCCAATTGGGCCACATGATCCGCAGGGCGATCGCGATCGCCAAAATCGCACCAAACAAACCGAGCCACACGATGTCAATGGCTAGCCCTATAATCATTGCTGCGATCGATCCCAATATCAGCAGCGACGCCGACATCTCAGCATTCGTTTGTGGTGGCTGCAACGGCGCAAAAACCTTGCGACTTGGAGGCGGCGGCAGCGGTTTTGTCGGTTCAGCAGTAGCGACGATTGTCGCTGATTCTGGGGGCACTGTAGGGCTCGCACCGTTAGGGCTTTCTACAGTCACGTTGGACTCAGGAGGATTGGGTTGAGGAGAGTTCGGTTCTGGTGTCATGCGTTGAGGCAAATTCTAATTTTGGGCGATCGCTAAAACGATTTTAACTAACGAAGCACGATTCTAGATAGCATTACAATAGAAATATCCAGTAATTACGCTCAAAGAGGTAAAATAATATGACCCTGGTACTCCCCAATCTTCAAGGCAAACAAATGGGTCAAGTAATCACTACAATCACCGTCACGAATTACATAGATATAGTTATGGCAGAACGGAAATTCATTGCTGCTGAGGAGGTTCGCTCTCTTACCCTGGATCGCGTTGTTGTCGATACCGGAGCAACTCTGCTTTCCTTACCAGCTCCTATTATTAGGCAATTAGGTTTAAGACAAGTAGGAGAAAGAGATGTAGAAACATCGGCTGGCATCAAAAAAGGTCGAATTTTTGCAGGCGCTCAAATTATTGTAGAAGGGAGAGAAGGCAGATTTGATTGTTTAGAATTACCCGAAGGTGTTGCTGCTGTTTTGCTGGGCGTGATTCCCATGGAAGAACTAGGCTTAGAACCAGATTTGAAAAATAGACGGTTG
>JAYUGZ010000161.1:0-13889 GCA_043767465.1 Cyanobacteriota bacterium | reverse complement strand
GGAGTTTTCTGAAGTCTAATCTATTGCCTCAGTTAGCTCCATGTTGCTAAAATGTGATATTTAGATTAACTTCTTTCTACAATTATTAGGTCTAAGTTCTATGACAAACTTAATGAACCGCCTTTCTATTTTTGTGGACGGGAACAATATGTTCTACGCTCAACAAAAGAACGGCTGGTTTTTTGATCCACGCAGGGTGCTCGAATATTTCAAAACTGCGCAGCCGAATGTCATCTTGATTAATGCTTTCTGGTATACGGGTTTGAAAGACCCCCAAGATCAAAGGGGATTTCGAGATGCTTTGATCAGTCTGGGTTACACGGTTCGCACTAAGATTCTTAAGGAATATTACGATGATGCTTCGGGCAGATATTCTCAAAAGGCTAATTTAGACATCGAGATTGTGGTTGATATGTTTAATACGGTGGATCAGTACGACCAAGTTGTGCTATTTAGCGGGGATGGGGATTTTGAACGGGCTATAGAGCTACTGCGCTCTAAAAATACTCATATTACTGTGGTATCCACCGAAGGAATGATTGCCCGAGAACTCCGAAATGCTACAGATAGGTATATAGACCTAAATGAAATTCGGGAACATATCGAGAAGATGGATTATTAGTTATTAGGCATTAGTCAATAGTTAGTAGTTATTAGTTAGTAGTTAGTAGTTATTAGTTATTGGTTAGTGCTTATTAGTTATTAATTATTGGCATGAGGCATAATATCGTTTCCGTTTCATCGGTATTGTTCAAACAGTTAACAGTCAGCAGTCAGCAGTCAACAGTCAACAGTTAACAGTTAACAGTCAACAGTCAACTTTTTGAGAGCTATGAAAACTCAACCAAGTCAAGACCGGATTATTATTTTCGATACGACTTTGCGGGACGGAGAACAATCTCCGGGCGCATCTCTGAATGCGGACGAAAAGCTAACTATTGCCCGCCAGTTAGCCCGATTGGGTGTAGACATCATCGAAGCGGGTTTCCCTTTCACCAGCACCGGAGATTTTGAGGCTGTCCAAAAAATAGCTCGGACTGTCGGGACGGAAGATGGGCCGACGATTTGCGGTTTGGCAAGGGCGAGAAAGCCAGACATCAAAACAGCAGCCGAAGCTGTGAAGCCAGCCGCCAATGCGCGAATTCATACGTTTCTGGCTACATCTGATATTCACTTGGAATATAAACTGAAAAAGACGCGGGCTGAGGTTCTGGAAATTGTGCCGGAAATGGTGGCTTATGCTAAGTCTTTTGTCGAAGATGTGGAGTTTTCGCCGGAAGATGCTTGCCGTTCGGAACCGGAGTTTTTGTATCAGGTTCTGGAACGGGCGATCGCCGCTGGGGCCACAACTGTTAATATTCCTGATACAGTCGGCTACACGACTCCGAGCGAGTTTGGGGCTTTGATTCGGGGAATTAAGGAAAACGTGCCGAATATCGATCGCGCAATTATCTCGGTTCACGGTCACAATGATTTAGGATTGGCTGTTGCTAACTTTTTGGAAGCTGTGAAAAATGGCGCCAGACAGTTAGAATGCACGATTAATGGCATTGGCGAACGCGCGGGAAATGCGGCTCTGGAAGAGTTGGTAATGGCGCTTTACGTGCGGCGCCAATATTATAATCCGTTCCTGGGCCGGCCTGCGGAATCTGACGAACCTCTGACCAATATTGACTCGCGCCAAATTTACAAAACCTCGCGCTTGGTTTCCAATTTGACGGGGATGTTGGTGCAGCCAAATAAGGCGATTGTCGGCGCAAATGCTTTCGCCCACGAGTCGGGAATTCATCAAGACGGGGTGCTGAAAAATAAGCTGACATACGAGATTATGGACGCTGAGTCGATCGGCTTAACGGAAAATCAAATCGTATTGGGCAAATTATCCGGCCGCCATGCTTTTCATACTCGCTTGAAAGAGTTGGGTTTTGAAATGGCTGATGATGAGCTAAATAAGGCTTTTGTCAAGTTCAAGGATTTGGCGGACAAGAAAAAAGAGATTACTGATTGGGATTTGGAGGCGATCGCCAATAATGAAGTCCACCAAGCGCCGGAGCTTTTCCGGTTAGAATTGGTACAGGTGTCATGTGGCGACAAATCTCGGCCGACAGCAACCGTTACGGTGCGGACTCCGACAGGGGAAGAATTGAGCGATGCTGCGATCGGTACTGGGCCTGTAGATGCAATTTACCGGGCAATTAACCGAGTTGTCAATGTCCCGAATGAGTTGATCGAGTTTTCGGTACAATCGGTGACAGCGGGCATAGATGCGATCGGCGAAGTGACAATTCGCCTGCGTCACGAAGGCAAAGTATTTTCTGGACACTCGGCAAATACTGACATTATTGTAGCATCCGCAGAAGCATACATCAGCGCCTTAAATCGGCTGTACGTGTCATTGCAACCTAATCCTGAAAAGCCGCCAACTCAGATCAGAAATGAAGTTGTTGCAGCAGAAGCACAGCGCTGATAAATTTATTGTCAGCCATCTTTCTTAAAACAAACCGCAGACGAACCAAGATCATAGCAGATACAATCTCAATTAATCTGCGTTAATCCGCGTTCATCTGCGGTTTAAAATTAATTCTTTTACCAACAACAAACTCTTAAAAAAATGCAAGAAGAAACTTTAAAAAAAGAGCGACAATTCCACGATGCTTGGGCATCCACAATCGATGTTGACGGCATCCGCGTCAATGATTACTTTGAAGCTTGCACCGCCCCAGAAAATAGATTCATCGTCCAGCAAATGGGCGATATCACTGGCAAACGCCTCTTAGATTTAGGCTGCGGCGCGGGAGAAAATAGCGTTTATTTTGCTAAAAAAGGCGCGCATTGCGTCGCAGCAGACTATTCTCAGGGCATGGTAGAAGTTGCTCTGAAATTGGCAGAGACAAACGGCGTCAAAATCGAAGGTTGTACTGTAAATGCAATGGCGCTAGATTTCCCAGACAACAGTTTTGATATTGTTTACGCTTCCAATTTGCTGCACCATTTGCCGCAACCAGAAAAGGCGATTCGCGAAATGTACCGCGTGCTGAAACCGGGTGGCAAAGCTTGTTTTTGGGACCCGATGAAGCACAATCCTGTAATTAATGTTTACCGCAGGATGGCGACTGAGGTGCGGACTGAGGATGAAACTCCTTTGGATATTAATATTGTGAAACTTGTCAAATCTTTGTTTTCGGAGACGGCTTACGATACCTTTTGGTTGACATCGCTTTGGATTTTTTTGCGCTTTTATTTAATCGAAAAGGTGCATCCGAATGAGGAGCGTTATTGGAAAAAGATTATTATTGAACAAGAGAGATTGAAGCCGGAATATTCTCGTTTGGAAGGGTTGGATGGGTGGTTGAAGAAGTTGCCTTTGATGAAGCGGTTGGCTTGGAATTTGGCTGTGGTGGCGACTAAGTAATTAAAAGAAGCATAGCTAGTCTAAATGAATTGTACAATTCAAACGTTAATTCGTTGTACAATTCGTGAAAAACGCGCTATATATATGTTCTGTCATTGCGACGAAGGAAGCAATCGCAAAGACTGAGATTGCTTCCTTCGTCGCAATGACACATATAGGTGGTAGTGGTAGGGTGCGTCAGTTTTGAGGTTATGACATCAGCGCTGAAAGTATGATTCTGACGCACCATTTGCGATCGGGTGCGTCAGTTTTGAGATTGTGGGTTTGTAGCAAAAATAATCGTAGCTGACGCACCCTACTGAAAACTATAAAGGAAGTACAATAAGTCAAAGCATTTAATTAAGAGGCTAGTTATGCCAGAAACTATTACTGCGGTGTACGAGAATGGGGTTTTTCGTCCGTTGAGTGCTGTGTCTTTCAAAGATGGGGAAACTGTACAGATTCAACTCTGGCCAGATGATCCCAAAAAGCAGGCAGAATTAGCAATCCAGTTTTTAGTTGACCAAGGATTGGTGACTCCACTACCTAACACTCCCCAGAATGTCGAGGCTGTAACTGATGATGATGTGTATGAATTGGCTAAAAAGTTAGGGGCAAAACCGGGCAAGCCTCTGTCTGAAATGATTATCGAGGATCGCGGCCCGTGGTAAACATTTATTTTTTGGATAGCAGCGCCCTGATCAAAAGATATGTGGTTGAAATTGGCAGCCCTTGGATCAAGACTCTCACGGATTCCCAGACGGGTAACTCGCTGCTTCTCGTCCGCATCACCTGGGTGGAAGTTCTTAGTGCTTTTGCGCGAAGACAGCGTGAAGGTGGTATAAATGCTGCGGAAGTTGCTGCACTTATTCAAAAGTTTCGCTCTGAATTCAATAGTCGGTATAGAGTTATTGAAGTTGATGAGGCACTGGTTGAAAGGGCGGGTGAACTGATTGTTCAATATCCACTGCGGGCTTATGATGCTGTGCAATTGGCATCTGCTTTGCGGGTTCAATCTCTTTTAAGATCAATGCCAGAAACTCAACTAATTTTTGTTTCTGCGGATAACAGGCTGCTGAATATTGCTCAGTCTGCCGGGCTGGCGATCGACAATCCTAATAATTATCCGTAATCAAATGGTTTGTAGTGAGGACTTTAGTCCTCCGATAGATGCGGACTGAAGTCCTCACTACGAACCTATATTGCTGGTGTGGTTATCTACAGAATTTCTTTCAAAATTGTAACTAATATTTGATTTTGTTGCTCTGTACCTACAGTAATTCGTAATTTATCGTCTAATCGGGGCTGATTGAAGTATCGAATCAATATTCCCCGTTCTTTCAGTGTTTGATAAATCCTTTCTGCATCCCCGTTTGGCGGCCTGACTAACAAAAAGTTGGTTTGCGAGGGCCAAACTTCAAAGCCTAATTCCTTGAAACTAACGGCTAGTTTTGCTCGCGAAGCCTTAATCTTTTCGGCGTTGGCTGTTTTGTGGTCTTGATCTGCGATCGCCCCCGCCGCCACCGCATAGGCTACAGCATCCACATTATAACTGTCTTTAATTTTATTTAACTCAGCTAACAACATCGGATTTGCTATGGCAAAACCTAACCTTAATCCTGCTAGCGAATAACCTTTAGAAAGCGTCCTCAAAACTATAACATTACTATACTTTTTTGTCAAGTCCAAAGCATTATTTTCTGCGAAATCTACATAAGCTTCATCGATGACCAGAATGCCCGATAACTCTTGAGCCAGTTTCTCCAAATCTGCCACAGATATCGCTGTTCCCGATGGACTATTTGGCGAAGCTACAAATGTCACAGCACCTTTAGCAGCTATTAGCAAATCAACTGGTAACTTGTAGTCATCTGGATAGGGAACTTCGACAAATTCTGCATCTTGAATTTCTGCCAAAGTGCGGTACAATACATAGGTAGGAGAGGGACAAACAACGGGTTTTCCAGCTTCGCCCACAGCGCGAACTATCAAGTTTAATAAATCATCGCTGCCGTTACCTACCGCAATCCAATCGTCAGGAACACCCAAAACTTTACTAGCGGCGATGCGGAAACTTTTGCCAGTTGGATCTGGATAGCGCCGCAGCATTTCTGGGTCTATTTCCTGAAGCACTTTTAAGGCTTTGGGAGAAGGTGGATAGGGATTTTCATTAGAATTTAATTTAATAATTTTTGTGCCTAGCGGTGGCTGTTCACCCGGTATGTAACCGGACATTTCGTGGATGCTTTTACGAAAGTAATTCATTTATGATCTGCGTTTATCTGCGTTCATCTGCGGTTTAAACATTATATCAAACAATTAGTGACTATCCGAGTTATGCCCAAATCAATTAACTTTTGCATATCTGCTCGATCGTCCACTGTCCACGCTACAATGTCAACTCCTTGATTGCGGGTTGCTGGAATTAGTGCGGGGTTTTCCAGCAAAACGCGATACTGGCTGCTAATCAAATTATCGCAATTCACCACAGCTTGAGACAATTGAGTTTTGTATGCTTCTAGATTAGCAACGATGTGTCCGATCGCCAAATCGCCATCTACCCGCCGCACTTGTGCCAAAAATCCATCATTAAACGAGGTAATAACGCATTTTTCTTTGATTCCTGCACCATCCAAAGTATTGACAAAATCCGCAACTTCTGCATCTGACCATTCGCAGTGTGGCTTGACATCAAAGTAGAGAAATTTGTTAACATTTTTCAGGATGGCTAAGGCTTCTTTCAAGGTAGGAATTTTTTCATCGGAAAATTCATCGCCAAACCATTTACCCGCATTGAGTGTCTGCAATTCAGACAGTTTTTTTTCCCTGACTTTCCCAGAAACTCCGGTGATTCTATCGAGGGTGGCGTCGTGGAAAATCACGGGCACGCTGTCGGCGGATAGTTGGATGTCAAATTCGATCGAATTGGCTCCGCGGGCGATCGCCAGTTCAAATGCTGCTAAAGTGTTCTCAGGGGCGATCGCCGAAAATCCCCGATGTGCGATAATTTCTAAATTCACTGTTTCGCGCCCTCTAAAAAATCTGCCACAGTTTGATTAAAAGTATCCGGTTGAGTCAAAAAACACCAGTGATTCCCCGGTACTTTTTGAATTACTAGATTTTTCAAGTATCTCTGATAGGGCTGCATTTGCCAATCCATGCGATTTACGCCTTTTTCCGGCTGTACAAACAAAGTTGGAATCTGAATATTTTCAGTTAAACCGGCAACTTCCATTACTTCTGCAAATATCTGATTTCTAGCGGGAATCACAAATTTACTTCCCCAATTTCCGTCTAATTTTTGTTCGATTTGGTGTTGAAATATCATTTGCTGCATTTCACTCCAACCCGCGTACTCTCCCGATTGTTTGGCTGCTGCTTCGGCTTGGGCTAAAGTCGCAAACGGGCCCATACATTTGAGACAGTCTAATTTTCGGTAAACAATTGGTAGACTGACTTTCATCACGGCGGGCAGTTTGGTGATGAAGATTGGGTCTACTAAAATCATACTGGAAATGCGATCGCCATTCTGCCTCGCCCAAATCGGTGCTAGCTTTCCTGTCCAAGAATGTCCGACTATGTGGGCATTTCGCCAGTTGAGGTGTACCATCAAAGCTTCCAAATCTGCGATCGCCCTAGCAAAAGTATAACCTATTTCCGGTTTACTGCTCTCTCCATGACCGCGCATATCTGGCGCTACAATATGATAGTGGTTGGACAAGTAATCGCCCAAGCTAGTCCAAACAACCGCACTATCTGCTAAACCGTGCAGTAGCAGCAAACGCGGAACTTTTTCTCCTGTTTCGGACTTCCATTCTAGGTAGGAAAGTTCGATATCTGGCAAGTGCAAGCTGTTTCGTGTAGGCATATAAAATAAGTTCACCAACCGATTTTTTCACTAATTTCAGGAATTAGCAATCTAAAAAGTTGTAGTAAGGACTTTCCTTCTTTGACCGATGCGGACTAAAGTCCTCACTACAAACCTTCTCCTAAATTTTTCCTTTTTTGACCGATGCGGACTAAAGTCCTCACTACAAACCTTGTCCTAAATTTTACCTTTTAAGCTAAACAAAAGAAACTGAGTTTTCTGCGCTTCCTCAAAATTGTCATCGCTGACCAAAACTACACTTTTGCTGCCATCTGGCAACTGCGGGCCGAGAGTCATCCCCTCTAAATTGTACAGCGGAATTCCCAGTTCGCTCAAGTCTAGCAGCAACTTTTTTCTAACAGGTTCTACCGCTGCCATTTTGCCTTTAAAACTCTGGATTCTCGAAGTATCTGTAGCCGCCCCAACCGCTACTTGATAAATTTTAGCGCCGTATCCAGACAGCCCAAAAGAACGCTCTAAACTCAGAAATTGACCGCCGCCGACAGTTACTAATTCGGTTAAACCGTTCAAAACAGTCATGGGAACTTGGTCTAGCTTGTAAAGATTTTCTGAGACTAATTGTGGTGTTTTTTCAACGATGATATAATGTAAAAGACGGAGTTTGCTTGCCTGTTCCGGGTCTAAATCTTGCTTTAACGGCGCTGCCGTAGCGACAAATAAACGAAACGGATCGAGACCGCCGGGACTAAAGGTTTCTGGGTCGATGCTTAAAGATTCAAAACCTAAATTGTCAAGCACTCCTTGCTGCTGTTGTTCATCGCTGGCATCGGGAATGTAGCGCTTGGGAATCGGCAAATTCCCGCGCATTTTTCCGGTTTTGAGGTCAAATTCGCCGACAAAAGGCGGGATGCCGGCATGGGTGACGCCTTCGCTGGCGATAAATACTGAATTGCGGGGAGAAAGGGCGATGCCTTCGGGATTTATCGAACCCCAAGGGAAGGTTTCACCGTCTGCTTTTTTGAGGGAGGTAACGCCTTCAACCGCAACTTTTTTCAGGCGAATATTTGCTTGATCGCTGGAGGTGAGATCGAGTCTGAGACTGTAAAATCTGGCTTCTCCGTTTTCGCTGTTGTCGTCGGAAAGAGCGTAAAAACGGTAAGCTTTGGAAGTTACTCCGCTAATACCTTTGGCGTCGTAGGTAATTCCTGACAAACCGCCGACTGGTGCTCCTTCAAAGTTGACTTTTGGCAATTGGTACTCGCCCAAAAAATCCAGAGATATTTCAGGAAAAGAGCGGTCTCTAGCAATGGCGGGAGGAGGGGCGCAAGCTGTGCATACAGTTAACAAAATTAGGGCTAAACTGAACAGGCGCAAAATGCGTTGGCGAAGCCCGCCCCTACGGGGGCTACGCCAACGAAGAGGATCGCCCAACGCCTTTAAATCACAACAATTGCTCAGTGCGGTAAATTTTATTTTGTCGATCTTGTTGAACAGTTTGCTTTTGTGCCATCTTTGTGACATGATTTATACCGTTTTGTAGATATGCAAAATTTGATGTTTCGAGCGGGGCTGCCGAATCGCGGCAACTATATTTCTTTTATGAGAAATTCTGTGCCATTTGGATGCTTGCTTTTTTTGTGGCTGTGTGCTGGTTCTATTGCTAGCGCCCAAACTAATCCACCAAGCCTCGATCAATTTTCTCCTAATCCTCTAGAAATTACCACACCTGATCCCCTAAAACCTGCTACTGAATCTTTGAGTAGCACTCAGCGGGATGAACTGACAGTCGCTTTGGAACAGTTAAGCTTAGAAGCAGCGGCTAAACTGCAAGCTGGAGATGGGGCTGGTGCTTTTGATATTTGGTTCCGAGAATTGCGGCTGCGCCGATATCTCGGCCCGGGGGCGGAAATTGCTGCTTTGAGTCGGGTGGGAAGTGTGGCTTGGAGTAGCAGTAAAAACCTAGAACTACAGCTTATTACTAAACGGTTGCAAGCAATTCAAAAACAAGTCAAATCCCAAGTACCTGTAAATACTGAGTTGCTCCCGGCTTTGGCTGCGGCTTTTCAGCAGGTGCGCGCTAAAGGCCCGACTGTAGAAGTTTACCAACAAATTCTGGAAAATGCGCGCCAAAATCAAGATATATTGGCTCAGGGTCAGATTTTAAAGGCGATCGCACTTGTTCACATCAATTGGCTCAGTTACGATAAAGCCGCTCCGGTGTATGAGGAATTGGCAAGTTTAATTCAGGAAAACCGCGCTTTATTTGTGGCTAATGCTGCTGTACCAAATTCTGCTGTAACGGCGGGAAATGGCGCGCCACCACAGCCTGTAACTGCTCCGACTGAGGTGGATACTCTGAGACAGTTAGCCTACGCTTACCAGCAGTCGAAACAGCCCCTAAAGGCGATCGCAGCCCGGGAAAAACTAGCATCTGTGTATGTTAATGTGCAAAACCCGGCTGCTATACCAGCGCTCAAAATTGCGATCGCCACCGATTACCAAATGCTAGGTCAAATCAACCTAGCCGCTCAATATTATCAAGAAGCATACAATTTAGCCGTTCCCATTCAACAATATGCCCAAGCTAGCGAAGCTTTGGATAAATTAGCATTGCTTTACCGATCGCAAAAACAGCTAGAACCGACTGTGCGAATTTATCAAATGCAGTTGCTGTTGGAAGAACGAGCTTACAATTGGTACGGAGTTATGAATGCTTACGACAATCTCGGTCAAGTTTATCAGGAAATGAAGGCTTACGATAAAGCTTTGGAAGCCTATCAAAAAGGGTTGGAAGTAGCTAAAAGATTGGGACACAGAAAAGAGTATTTTGACAAGAAGATTATCAAGGTTAACAAGCAACTGCAAAAAACTTCGTAGTTGTCACATCCTGATTGATGAGTTTTATATATTCGAGGCTTGTAGGGGCGGGTTTAGCGCTAAATATTCAGATTCGGCAGACAATCTCAATACAAAACCCGCCCTTCTGGTGCTTCGGCCCACGTAACAAAGTATTAAATGGCGTAAATTTTGATAAATATTCCGAACTAGCTTGCTGCTGAGGCTTCCAGACAGCAAACAGGATTTGGTAAAACTGAGGGCGATCGCCTAACTTAACTGATTCTATTTGTTACAATTATTGATTGGATGTATTGTACCATTTTTCCTGTAAATGACCATTTCCTCACCCGTAGCAGACACCAAAAACCAACCCCGCCGCGATACAGACTGGCGGTTATTCATGAGGTTGGCATCTTACGCAACCCGCAGCAAACGCTTGCTGATGATTTCGATCGCGCTATTAGTACCGCTAGCAGTCTCAGGAGCAATTCAACCGATTCTGATCGGACAGGCAATTTCGGTAATTCGAGCGGAACCTACCTATGAATTCTTGCGGGGATTGCCTTTATCTGCTGCATTAAATATTTTGGCAGTATTGCTGATGCTAACTATAGCATTTAGATTGGCACTGCAATCAGTCCAAGGATATTTAGTTACCAAAGTAGGGCAAATTATTACGACTGATATTAGAAATGATTTGTTCGCCCACGTCACATCCCTAGCAGTGCGGTTTTTCGATCGCACTCCTGTCGGTAAATTGATGACGCGCCTCACCAGCGATGTAGAAGCTTTGGGGGAAGTATTTTCCGGCGGGGCGATCGGGATTGTTAGCGATTTATTTTCCATTTTAGTAATTGCCATTTTCATGTTTACCATGCAGTGGCAACTAGCTTTAATGTTGGTACTAATGATGATACCAATTACCGCCATAATCGTTTATTTTCAAAACCAATTTCGCGTAGCAAATTACGATACCAGAGAAGAACTTTCCGATCTTAACGCCCAACTGCAAGAAAACCTGACTGGCATTGGCGTAGTGCAGCTATTCCGCCGCGAAAGATTCAACTCTGAATTATTTAGTGTCACCAATAAACGCTACATTAAAGCAGTTGATAAAACTATCTTTTACGACTCAGCCGTATCTGCGACATTGGAATGGATTGCTTTAGTGGCGATTGCAGCCGTTTTGTGGATGGGCGGTCAAAAACTTTTGCAAGGTACGATTAACTTTGGTACTCTGTCAGCATTTATTTTATTTGCTCAGCGTCTGTTTGATCCGCTGCGGCAATTTGCCGAGAAATTTACCGCTATTCAAGCAGGATTTACCGCCGTTGAACGGATTAGCGATATTCTCAATGAACCAATCGAAATCAAAGATCCAACTAGGGAAGAACAGGAAGAAGGAAGACGGAAGCAAGCAGCAGGAAGAAGCAAAAGAGAAGCAGAAAGAAACCAAGATTACGCGGGTGAATCTGAATCGGGAGAAATCCAATTTGAGAATGTGTGGTTTGCCTATAAAGAGAACGAATACGTCCTGCAAGACCTAAATTTTACCATTAAATCCGGCGAAAAAGTAGCATTAGTCGGCCCCACGGGTGCGGGCAAAAGTTCGATCATCCGTCTCCTGTGCCGCCTTTACGAACCGACGCGAGGACGCATTTTGATTGATGGTGTGGATATTCGCGATTTACCCCAAGCAGAATTGCGCAGACACGTAGGGGTGATTATTCAAGATGGCTTTCTATTTGCTGGTGATGTGAAGAGCAATATTAGCCTGGGCGAAAGTTACTCTATGGAGGAAATTCAAGCAGCAGCAGAAAAGACGAATGTTGCGCGTTTAATTGAAGAATTGCCTCAAGGTTATGATACGCAATTGCGGGAACGGGGAACGAATCTTTCGGGGGGACAAAAGCAGTTGTTAGCGTTTGCTCGCGCGGCCATTCGCAACCCCAGTGTTTTAGTTCTGGACGAGGCTACTGCTAGTTTGGATGTGGGGACGGAAGCTTTGATTCAAGAGGCTTTGGAGCGTTTGATGGCGGACAGAACGGCGATAATCATTGCCCACAGGCTCTCGACTATCCGAAATGTCGATCGCATTTTGGTGCTCAAACGCGGGCAATTAATAGAGTCTGGCAGCCACGAAGAATTGTTGCAGATAGAAGGGTTGTATGCCAGTTTGTACAAGTTGCAAATGCTCGGAAGTTAGGCAGTTGACAGTTGACCTGTGACAGTTGACAGAAGGAATATTTTTCCTAAACTCGGCAGATTTGTGGTTTTAGATTTTAGATGAGAGAACAAATCTGAAATCTAAAATCTAAAATCGGATCACCTGCCAAAAATTATTTTCCCAATACTTTCCGGCAGGTGAGTTATGTGTTGGAAAAGCTGGTTTGGCCCGATGCCAAACAATAACTGCATCGCCAGCACAATTGCTGCTAGAGCAATCGCTGTCCCAACGCTAGCTTTCAACACTTTAAAAGCCCAATTGAATACCAACCAAGATACAAGTAAGGAAGCGATTAAGATAATTAATTCTATTGGCATATAACATTTTTTACTGTCATGTTTGATTCAAGCAATACTGCCGCGTTTCCGTGTTTCCTTAAAAGAAATTCCGACATTTTTCAAGCCTGCTTTAATCATTTGCTGTTCTAATAAAGCGAAAAAGCGAGTTCGATCGCCCCCGGTGACTACGGCTTGGTTATGGGATTCTGCTAGCGTCACGGGATAGCCACCGCCTTTGTGTACTTGAGCCAGCATCATTCCTAATGCTAAATCTAGCTCCACCTTATCTTGTGCTACCCATTCCGGCACTTCTATTCTAGCAATTTCTGTACCAACATGAACGTAACAAAAATAGATGGGATTAAGGCCGTATAAATCTAAAATTCGAGCGTGGGATTTCCATAATGGGCTTCTTTGTCCGGGGGACAGAATTGTTGCCCATAAGATGGCATCTCGCAAGGGTTCAAATTCTTGACAAGGTGCTTTTTCGTCAAAAGCACTGGTGGCGGAAAATCCAACATTCGGACAGTTTGTCATGCAGTCTGGTACTTCGTGGGTGCAAGCTTGAAACCGCAAAAAAGATAAGCTTTCGGTGCTGCGAGAAGCGCTTAAGTATCCTAATAGGGGAATTCTGGCTACACGCAATTTGTCCCAAGCTTCTAAAATTGGCTGCAAAATACGATCGCGCGCTTCAGTAGGTAACTGTTCCAAAAACCAATAAATCAGGGAACCGTCTACCATGGCTAAAGTTGGCGCTGGCAGTTGATTGTCGTTAGCTTTTGCCCAATTGCAGCCCATTTCTGCGAGGGCGATGGCTTCGGAAACGGCGCGCCGGTATCCCATCCACTCTTCGGTTCTAATGCCCCACTGGCGCGAAGCATACAAGTCTTCGGGCTTGTAGAAAACTTCGGGCACGCTGTCTAAAACTGGGTGGCGGCTTTGCCCGTAGTGCAGCATGACAGTGCCGACGTTGATCAGATAGCAGTAGGCGATTTCGTGATGGCTGGGCGAAATTTGCGATCCGTCTGTGGCAAAGACTGTGTGGGCGGCGGGGGGTGCGGTGATGTATGTGCGATCGGACAAAGGCTCGATCGGCGTGGCAGCATTGAATAAAGTGCGATCGCTCCAACTCTCTTGCAATTCTACCAAATTTTCTTGTCCCACCGCGGCTTTTTCTAGCAAATTCTGAGCCACTTGCAAACGCTGGCGAGCCGCAGCCGCTTCCACATTCAAATGTTGGCTCATTCCCTGCATTGCCTTGGCTGCTTTTGTTAAATCTAGCATTGGTTTAGTTGACAGTTGACAGTTGACAGTTGACAGTTGGGG
>JAYUGZ010000160.1:0-13903 GCA_043767465.1 Cyanobacteriota bacterium | reverse complement strand
ATTGCGGAGGGTACGACCCAGCATAGTTTTCAGGGAATGCAGTGAAAGTTAGGATATATTGTCGCACAAAAAGTAATGAGATGCTTAAAATCAGAATCGTTGCCGCATTTATACTGCTAGTTAGTGCCAGTTGTTCATCTCCCGCACAAGCACAAAATCCTGCACGAGTAAAGCCAAATAATTCTTTAGTTCAAGTGCAGCCAACCCGCGAACAAATCCTCAATGCTTGCGTGCTCAATCGCGCGGAAACTCTGCCAAGTCCTTTTAGCGATGTGCCATCAAATCACTGGGCTTACAAAGCAGTTTTGACGATGTATTATTGCGGCGCTTACCGTGAAGCAACTGCGCCTGCTTTTCCGACATCAGATAGTGACAACACTAATTCCAGGAATCGCAGGTGATTTTAGCTTTGGCTTCACCACAATTTGTACATCGCACCCTAAAGCATTTAAAAACCGAAACAACCTTTCTGTAGAAAAACCTGTCAGTTTCCCTCTCATCAAGGCTGAAACTTTGGGCTGGTCAATTCCTAATACTTCTGCTGCTTGAAGTTGATTCAGTTTCCTTTGAGTAATTATCTCATTGATCTGGCGCACCAGTTCAGCCTTCATCAGCATTTCATCAGCATTAGGCATACCCAAATCCGCAAATATATTACCACTACTAACTTGAATGTCGATCTCTTTACTCACGATTATCTCCTTTTTTATATTGTCTTGGTTATCTCTACAACAGTAGCCGTTAATTTCCAGCTTATTTAGAAATATAAGTAACTGCTATCACTACTTATTTTCACCGCTACTTATTCTTGAACTCTTCGTAATGCTCTTGAGCTCGTTTTAGTCTTTCTTGGATTAACGTAATATCCTGTTGTGGTGTAGCAATTCCTTTTTTTGATTTTTTCTGAAAAGCGTGCAAAACATATACTGTATCTGCAAATTTTACCGTGTAAACGGCTCTATAGGTATCCCCATCATGGTCATCGGTAATTTCCAAAACTTTGGCACTTCCAAATCCTTTGAGAGGTTTAGCAGATTCGTATTTATCTCCTGTTTGTGCTAGATATAGAGCATAGCCCATGATGTCATGTACCTCTTCAGGAAATCCTCTAAAATCTTTCAAAGAACTTCCGATCCATACAACCGTTTTGAGTGATGGCTGTGTCATTTATAGAACAATACCGTTTACTTAAGAGCGCCCTGGGGGTAAAATCCTCTGAAAAATAGATACTGCGATTGCTTCGTTCCTCGCAATGACAATCTTAAGTAAACCGTATTGATTTATGGAATAATTTAGATATTTTTTTATACATACTATCTACCAATTAAAAAGTAAAATGCAATCAAAGCGATGGTTTGATCCATTAACAACGTCCTAACCGTCTTGGCGGCTGCTATGTTTAATGATTTTATGCCCACAATTATATTATGCTAGATTTAGCATAATGTGTCAACGATCAAAAAAGATTGAATTAATCTGAACAGGACTTAAACAATATTAATCCACGTTCATCTGCGATCGCAAAAATCTCAAAACTCAGCCCGAACTGTAAACGAATAATCGCCACCCGGTTCAAGCTGATAATCCCATTTCTCCAGAAAACGGTGCAGCGGTTCCTGAATCAATGCCCTACCCTGAGAGGGTTCAAGAATTAGTGTTTTTTCTTCCCGAAAACGCCATTGAAAGTGCCACTCAAAACTGCCGGCAGTCACTTCACCTTCAATCGTGCCTTTTAGCCAAGATTGACCCGTAACTCGGACATGGGCTGTAGTTTCAGGCAAACGTCTCGAACTCACCTTTTTGTTTCCGCGTTTGTTTCTATAATGCTACGATTGTTGTAGAGACTCATGCTTTTTTCTATTCCTTGTTGTAGACTTAGCTCGATCGCCTCTACAACCAATTTCAGCATCTTCTCTACTAACTGACTTTCATCTGAGGAAAATTTTCCTAATACGAAGGAAATCGTATCTCGATCATTTTTAGCCGGCTCGCTTTGAGGTTTGCCGATGCCAATCCGCAATCGGGGAAATTTGTCTGTCCCCAAATGAGAAATTGTGGATTTCATGCCGTTGTGCCCGCCTGCGGAACCGGCTAGCCGCATTCTCATTTTGCCGATCGGCAAATCCATATCATCGTATACTACTAATACCGCAGGCGCAGGTATTTTGTACCAATCCGCCGCCGCCCGAATCGATTGGCCCGACAGATTCATGTACGTCAGCGGTTTCAGCAAGCGGATTTTCTGTCCGCGCGGCCGATTTCCCTCGCCGAAGATACCTTGAAATTTGCGATTTTCCGACAGCGAAATCTGCCAAGCTTGAGCCAAAGCATCCACTGCATTAAAGCCGATATTGTGTCGCGTGCGATCGTACTTTGGTTCTGGATTCCCCAAACCTACAATTAGCTGAGGAATCACTAACTCCGCTGGAGTTTCCGACTTTTGAGTGTTATTCATTTAACTATCTGCGGTATCTTCCTTAGCAGCCGCGAGTTTTTCTGGTGCAGGCTTTTTGGTTGCGACTGCTTCTTCTAACTGCTTAGTTTCCCGCGTAAACTCCGACTCAAAATCCCGCGAAGCATCCTGAAAACCCCGAAGTGCTTTCCCGAAACTCCGACCAATTTCTGGTAACTTTTTAGGGCCGAATACCAACAGGGCGATGGTAAAAATCACTGCCATTTCCGGCAAACCAATGCCAAAAATATTCATTTTTTTCTCCTACAATTTGTTTAATTAGTTAGCATTTAATAACCAGCCCGTAACGGGAAAGGGCAAGGGAAAATGGGGAAACTTAGCTTTTACCCTTTCTCCTCTACCCTCAGCTTTTACTGTTAGCCTTAATTTTCGCTCAAATTTTAGCGGGCGAGACTCGACCAATCAACATCCACATTCTCTAGAATCAGAGAAGAGTTGTAGATTTGCAAAATAATCAACAAGAACACGAAAAACAGTCCGATGAACGCGCTCATCAATAGCGTGGTTCCCCAACCGGGGGCTACCTTGCCGTATTCTGAGTTAAGGGGTTTGAGTCTGTCTCCCAACCAAGTCCGCTGTGCCATAAGTCACCTGCAATGAATCTCTACAGAAAAGTTTGACATATTTCTAGCCCTAATTGCGATCGCAATTTCTCAGAAATGCCGCAGGGGGAGTCCCAGAAGTGGGAGTGGGGCTCGCTACAATACCGTACTGCGCCTGAAATAACTATATTTTTAGACAAAATGTGATTTTTTGTAATATTATGGGTTTGACCACTCATAATATTACAAAAATATGGAACCGGCAGCAGTTCTTGGTATTTCTCTCGGTATGTGTCTGGTGGCAATGACTGGCTTCTCGATTTATACGGCTTTTGGCCCTCCCGCTAAGGAATTGAGAGATCCTTTTGAAGAACATGAAGACTAAAAAAGTTCGGCAACGGATTTTTTAACGGATGTCACGGATGTTAGGCAAGTTCGGCAACGGATGCAAGTAACGGATGTTAGGCAAGTTCGGCAACGGATGCAAGTAACGGATGTCACGGATGGAATAGGGAAGAAGGGAGATTTTTACAGTTTTCCTCTTCTCCTAATTCTCTCCCTCGTAGATATTGTTTTACCTCGAAGCGATCGAACTCCTGTGCTGCGATCGACCGTTCGCCCCCAGTCAATGCTATATTCTTCAGAAATACAGTAAATCTATATTTTAAAAATCTATCTTCCAGTTAAAGTAAAAATTATCAAGTTTCACGCAAAAGCATTATGGGTAATACCTTTGGGCATTTATTTCGGATCTCGACATTTGGGGAATCTCACGGCGGCGGTGTGGGAGTCGTAATTGACGGTTGTCCGCCCCTGGTTGCGATCGACGCATCGGAAATTCAAGCAGAACTCGATCGCCGCCGCCCCGGACAAAGCAAAATTACCACGCCCCGCAAAGAAGCAGATACCTGCGAAATTCTCTCCGGCGTGTTTGAAGGCAAAACTCTCGGAACTCCGATCGCCATTTTAGTCCGCAATCAAGACACTCGTCCCCAAGATTACGGCGAAATGGCCACAACCTACCGCCCTTCCCACGCTGATGCTACCTACGATGCTAAGTACGGAATTCGCAACTGGCAAGGCGGAGGTCGCTCGTCAGCGAGGGAAACAATTGGTAGAGTAGCAGCAGGGGCGATCGCCAAAAAAATTCTCTTCCAAGCAGCAGGCGTCGAAATAGTCGGCTACGTCAAACGCATCAAAGACTTAGAATGCGTCGCCGACCCAGACACTGTTACCTTAGAACAAGTAGAAAGCAACATCGTTCGCTGTCCAGACGCCGAATGTGCAACTAAAATGATTGAACTGATCGAAAAAGTGCGCGACAGTGGAGATTCGATCGGCGGTGTAGTCGAATGCGTCGCCCGCAACGTACCCAAAGGCTTAGGAATGCCCGTATTCGACAAACTCGAAGCTGACTTGGCAAAAGCGATCATGTCATTACCCGCCAGCAAAGGCTTTGAAATTGGTTCGGGCTTTGCCGGGACTCTGCTCAAAGGCAGCGAACATAATGATGAATACTATACTGATGAACAAGGTGCAATTCGTACAGTAACGAATCGCTCCGGTGGAATTCAGGGTGGCATTGCTAACGGTGAAAATATCATTCTGCGGGCGGCTTTCAAGCCAACTGCGACAATTCGGCAGCAGCAGCGTACAGTTACCCGAGAGGGCGAAGCAACGCTGCTAGCGGCCAAAGGACGGCACGATGCTTGCGTTTTGCCAAGAGCTGTGCCAATGGTGGAAGCAATGGTAGCTTTAGTGTTGTGCGACCATCTGCTGCGCCATCACGGACAATGTGGAACCTTAAAGTCTGAATTTTAAAATGGAAATCAGCTTGTCCTCTGTAATGGAAAATCCCGTTGATTGCCCTCAACCCTCCGAAGCAATAACAGGTATAGATGATTTTGTAGTGCAGTTCTGGGGCGTGCGGGGCAGTGTTCCGACACCTGGATCGGAAACTGTTCGCTACGGTGGCAATACTTCTTGTTTGGAAATGCGAATCAATGGAAAACGCTTGATTTTTGACGGCGGAACTGGTTTGCGGATGCTGGGTGACCAGTTGCTGGAAGAAATGCCCGTGCAAGCTTATATGTTTTTTACTCACTATCATTGGGATCACATTCAAGGGTTCCCGCTGTTCGCCCCAGCTTTTATCCGCGGCAATAGCTTTGATATTTATGGGGCGATTCCGCCAGATGGGGATTGTCTCAAAAGGCACTTCGTCGAACGGGTGCTGCACTCAAATTCGCCGGTGCCACTGATGGGTTTGCCGGCAGATTTGAATTTTCACGAGATCAATCACAACCAGACGATGATGCTGGATGATATTGAGATTAGGACTGGTTCTCTGAATCACCCGAATACTGCTATGGGATATCGGGTTACTTGGCAGGGACGTTCTGTTGTTTACTGTTCGGATACGGAACATTTTCCCGATCGAATAGATGAAAATGTGTACAATTTAGCCCTCGATGCTGACGTGCTGATTTACGACGCGATGTACACCGACGAGGAATATCACAACCCCAAGTCTCCGAAGGTGGGTTGGGGACACTCGACTTGGCAGGAAGCGGTGAGAATGGCTAAGGAGGCCCGGGTGAAACGGGTGGTGATTTTTCACCACGATCCGGCTCATACTGACGATTTTCTCGATCGCATCGCCGAAGAGGTGCAAATCGCTTTCCCCAAGGCTGTTATGGCCCGCGAGGGTCTGATTTTGCCGATCGGCTTCTGAATATTGACAAATGACGGTCGATCGATCGTACCTTTGTCAAACCATCATTTGATGTGGAGCAGGTCTCGCGGCCTGCTCCACAACTTTTTTTATTTGTAGCAAACTCTCTGAGTGCGTGGTATAATTCTTGGCTAGTAACTTTTTAGGAAAAATATTTAAGGTTTTTTTATTGTTCAACCGCGTCCGCAAAACGCCAAGACGTAAGATAATTGGAGGATTGCCAAGGGTGAAAGGTGACAGTTTTGAATGTCAACAAACACGGCGAGGCGATCTCACTCCTGAGTGACAGTCTGATGTCAGTAGACTTCCAGAAGCCTTGTTACACATTAATTCTTAAGGGCAAAAACTGAAGTTATAGCTCTGATAAAATAAAAGCGCGATCTGTTTTTTCCGAACATGAATATTGGCAACTCTGAAAAGCCTATCTGAAAGCTTTTCGCTACAATCTGAGTGATTTTTCAGCAGTCAATTTCACTCAAAAGAAAAAGAAAGAGACCATCGCTAGACGGTTTAGGACTAGCTGCCAGGCCGCATATGTTATGACTTGACTATTCACTATGGGAAATTTACGTTTTAGATCTTCAGCAAATCAATACAGATGGATTGCCCTAGGCAGTTTTGCTGTAATTATGGGTATTTCAGGGGCCCTTGCCTATCGGCTAGCTCCGCCGCCCGGATTCATGGCTCAAGGCACTCTGGGTTCTAATAGTCCGCCAGTTAAATTTTCGAGCACCGGCACGACAATTCTCAAGCAGGGAGAGCAACTGACTCCGGATGTTCTGCTGGCAGATAATGTTGTCAAAGCAGTGGCAGATGCTGTTAAGCTGTCGCCCCAGCAAGTTCGACAAAATGCTAGCGTCAAGATTTCTAAGCCGGAACAACCGCTAGAGATTGCTGTTGGGTATCGATCGCTCGATCGCGAACAAGCAGTGCAAACGGCGGATATGTTGATGAAGGGCATGGTTGAAAAAAGCCGCCTGATTAATAGATACCGGTGGCAATCAGTCAATCAGTCGCTCAACCAACGCTTGGCGCAAGTCACTCAAGACCTGAAACAAGCTCAGCAAAAACTCGACCAATACGAAAGAGAGCGCGCTCGCCTGTTGGAGCAAATGAAGCTTCAGCAAGACTTTTACAACAAAACTCAGTTAGCTATGGCGGATACGCAAGCGTCGGAAAAAGAAATGGTAAGCAGTTTGGCTGCCGCAGGGGCGCCGCAAGTTGTGGCGACGCCCACGAGCGATCCGACTGTGCCTCTAATTTTGGGAGTGGGCCTGCTGTTGGCGATTTTGGTCAGCCGCGGTTTGATTCCTTCGGTGGCGGATTGGCAAAACAAAACAGCTTTTCAGCGAGAAGAGAGCGAAAGGCTGCAAAGTGCTTTGTACCGACTGATCAAAGAAGGCAGCGGCGAAATCACTCTGGTGCGGTTTGCGATGGAGACGCGGCTGTCGCCGGATGTGGCTCAGCGTTTTTTGAACCAACAAGCTGAAGTCTTTAATGCCAATTGCGAAATTAAAGACGACGGCAGCATCTTGTATCACTTCCACATTTAAAGGGCTGCGGGGGCGCGGCGCTCTACACAAGATTTTAGCCGATCGGGCATTTACTGCTCGGTCGGCTTGCCTTTTGGGCGATCTGTTAAAAAATATTTGATTTTTGTGTTCGACTCGCTGCAAGATCTGTATAATTTAAAAAATCAGTAAATATACGGTTGTTTTTTACCTAAGTTAGCGGATTGAGGGCTAGTTGCTCGTTAAATACTTCTTAGGGAGTAAGTCGTCTCAGTATAAATGCTGTAGTCTAGAACGATAACTTGTTCCGGGATGCTACATAGCTTCACATCAGAAACTCGCTCTGGTCAGAGCCCGGAATCAAACTCCCAGCCTGAAAGCGTGCGTTTTCACATTCAACTTTTCTAATCACCTGTTGAGGCAAAACCATGATATTTGGAATAATTGGTTCTTCTTTCGTCGTTTACTTTTTGCTGATGTCGATCGCCAATTACGGTGACACAGGAATGTAGACTATTTCTGAGCAGGCGGCAAAAAAAGCAGTTCGACAACTTAGGTGAAGCCTCTGGCCCTGCCGTGTCTGTTGTACCCCGCAATCGGCAGGAAAATGAATGGATGAAGGAGTCGTTAAGTACCGCTGTGACTGGAAAAAGGCAGACCCTGTAGCTGCCCGGGATATAGCTGATTTGATGGACTGGCGCGAGATCCTCCACTCTTGGGGATTAATTGGCGTCTACGAAAATGGCATCGGGTTTGGCAACGTCAGCGTCAGGATTGGCAATTCTTGCCAGTTCGTGATTTCCGGCACCCAGACAGCACACTTGCGAGCTATAGGGCCTGAATCATACTGTACTGTTACCGAATTTAACTTAGAACAAAATTTCCTCGGCTGCCGGGGCCCCGTACCAGCTTCGTCGGAGTCCCTGACTCATGCGGCTCTGTACTTTCACGCTTTCGATGTGGGGGGGATAATTCACGTCCACAATCCTCAACTATGGCAGCAACTGCTGTTTAAGATTCCAACTACTAGAAAAAAAATACCTTACGGCACTCCTCAGATGGCCTTAGAAATGTTTAGACTGTTTGATGAGGAGAATTTGGGCGATCGCAAAATTTTGGCGATGGCCGGTCACGAGGACGGAATTATCTGTTTTGGCAGCACCTTGGACGAAGCTGGCAAAGTGCTCGCGGCTGCGCTCGGTTAGATGTGATATCTGGGACTATGCTCAGAAACAGCTCAGAAATCGGGTTGATTGAAAAAAAAACCGAGGATTTAAGGCGATTTTACAGCCAGAAACTCAGGTGATGACGTTCACTGTCCGATCTGGGTTAAACTGGGCTTGGCCTTTGGTCAGAGGGCAGATCGCTCGCTCCGGCACGAGTGCAAAATTTGTGAAGTGCCTCTTGCCTCTGGGGTAGGGCAAAGATATTTTAAAGAAACACATTTTATAGCAAAACCTGAGAGTCATTGTGAATCAAACTAAACTTGTAAGCTCAAAAGAACTGCAATCAGAGGTATCTCGTCTCACCGAAGAGCTGCAAATGCGTGACCAATTGGTGCAGCAATTGTCTCAAGAACTATTCAGGCTGGTGAAGGGAAATTCAAGTTTTGTACCGGCGCCAGAAGTTTCCGATCGCCACAAAGCTCAAATGCAGGCAATGCGGGAACAACTGCAAGCTGTAGAAGAACAGGTGGGCTTTTATCAGGAACAAATCGCCGATCGGGATACAGAGGTTTATCAACTGCGGCAGTCAGTGCAAGAATTGACCGATCGCTCTAGAATGCTCGAACAAGTGGTGCAGGAATTGCCTGGGGTTTACCGCCAGAAGTTCGCCGAGCGGATCGAGCCGATTAAGGAAAAGTTAGATCAACTGCAAAAGGAAAACCGCCAGTTGCACACCGAGTTGCAGAGCGTTACTTACCGTCTGGCGGTACGCAATCGCAAGGCGAAGGGCCTGGATCTGCCGAGTGTCGATCCTGATGACGATCGCGGGATTCAAATGCCCAGCTTTGGCAATGTCTAAGGTTGTGATTGTGGCGGGCGATTCGCGGGGCCCGGCAGATCGTCTCCTGGAGGCGATCGCTCAATCTGATCCTGTAACTGAAGTCAATATCTGTGGGGTGTCGGAACTCTATTCTGGTGCGATCGCCGATGGTGGGGCGATCGTTTGTCCTTTGACACTGGATCTGCCGTCCGATCTGGTTTTTCCGGGTCAAGATGTGTTTAGATTTTGCGCTAATGTGGCGGCGGCGCGCGATCGAGTGGGCCAGGAGTTGCTTTTTCCCGTCGGCGATGGCAATTTTTGGCTGCCTGTGGTGTTGACGGCAAAAGGGCCGCTGTATGCAGAGGCGATCGCTGCGGAATCTGACAAGTTGTCTGGCGAGTTGAGTTACCGTCAACCGCTGCATTTGTCGGATGTTTGGCGGCAGCAGTTGTACGATTTGGCTTACCGCTTGCTGGATCTTTTAAATGCGCCGCCTGCGACTTATTTGATGCAGTTTGGGTTCGTTGGGGACAGGATTTTTTTCGATCGGCTTTGGCCTTTTCCGGCTGCACCTGCGATCGCTTCTGTAGGCGTTCAAGTGCCGGATTTATTTATCTGTCATTGGTATTGCTTGACAAATAAGCCTATTTATGATTTGCAAATTACTTCTTGATGTTCGTAGTGAGGACTTTAGTCATCTCTTGGCTAATAAATCAGGACTTGCATTCCCAACGATCGAACCTAGTTATGGGCAATTAACCGGAGAGCGTATAATTTTTATCAAGCAACTAAAGCGGGAGTTGGTGTTGAGATAATTTGCTCAAAACTGTCAAAAATTTCAAAAAGTTGGTCGAGTTGAGTAATTTCAAATATTAGCCTGACTGTGGCTGAGAGGTTGCAGATGACGAGGCGACATCCCCGATGGCGGGCGGCGTTGAGTCCGCCGACTAGGGCGCACAAGCCGGAACTGTCAATAAAATCTACGTCGCCCATGTCTATTACCCATAGTTTGTGGCGATCGGGCAAAATCTCGGCTAACTGTTTCTGGAGGAGATTACCTGCTTGGGAGTCGAGACAGTTGTGAGGTTGCAGGATGATGTGTTCGTTGAAGTTAAAAAATTCCATAGCAGTTATCCTACGATTGTAAAGTATGAATAAGTCAATTCACTTGCTGATTGTCTCAACAGCATCAGCGGATTTTAGCTAAGGTTTTAGGATGCGCGATCGGGGCTGCTGTGAAAGCGAAGGCGATCGCCCTGATGATAAATTTAGTATGAAAACAGGCTTTCGATGGGCGCAACGCAACCGCAGCAATTCTCGATTCATCTATAATGCCCTAAAGGCTAGTTTTTTGTTGGGCGGGCGATCGCAAGTGTAGTGTGTTTTTCATCACAGCGAAAGATTGCACTATTGGCCGAATCGAGCCAATATATAAAAGTATTGAGAAGAGCAAAAGTTTACGAAGGCAGTATCGAATGTCTTTTGAGTTTTTATCGTTAGAGACTAGTCAGCAATTTGCGCATGATTACGGCTACTGGGCTGTATTTTTGGGAATTTTGCTAGAAAATCTGGGAGTCCCTCTTCCAGGCGAGACTATTACTATTGCTGGTGGCTTTTTGGCTGGCAGTGGGGAACTGAATTACTGGTTTGTGCTCGGAAGTGCGATCGCCGGTGCGACTGTGGGCGGAAATTTCGGTTATGCGATCGGCAGATACGGCGGCTGGCCCCTACTGCTGAAACTGGGACAATTTTTCCGTTTTCGCGAAGAACAACTGTTTGACTTAAAAGAACAGTTCAGCAAAAATGCAGCTAAAGCGGTATTTTTGGGTCGTTTCATCGCACTGCTGCGAATTTTTGCCAGCCCTCTCGCGGGTATCGCAGAAATGCCTTTCTGGCAATTTTCATTCTTCAATCTTCTGGGTGCAGCAAGCTGGGCATCTGTGATGGTAAGTTTGTCATATTTCCTAGGACAAGTTGTGTCTTTGGAGAAGTTGGTAGCTTGGGCTGCTCAATTTGCGGTAGTTGCTTTGCTATTAACAGTTGCTTGGATTGCAATTCCTATTTGGTTGGAGTCGCGGAATTTGGACAAAACTAAGTAGGAACACAACATTGTTGTGTCTTTGTCTAAGTTATAGCGCAAAGTAGGGACACAACAATGTTGTGTCCTTATTTTTTCTATTGTTGTCTCCTGATTTTAGGTCAATACGGTTAACTTAAGATTGTCCGAAGAGAGGAACGTTAGCGAAGCGATCCGAAGGAAAGCAAACAAGAGTGTCTATTTTTCATGAATCTTCCCTGTTTTCGTCTCTTAAGTTAACCGTATTGGATTTTAGGTATCATGCAAAATAGAAATATCACAATTCAGTCCTGGACGCATTAAGACCAAATAAACCGGGTTTTTTACCTAATCTGTGGGTAAAAACGCATAATTTCCGTAAAAAAACCCGGTTTCTGACCACCCGTGCGTAAGTGCTAGATTAGTTATTCGTCCGTAAATTGCGATCTTTCATCGGCAAGGAATTAATCATGGGATACACAACAGTTTTTGACGGAATTTTTCATTTAAACAAGCGCTTATTTGACAGTGAAACTCTTTACTTATTAGAGTTTTCTCGGACGAGGAGAATGAAGCGAAATCCTGCGATTTTGCAAGATGTTTCCGATGCAGCGAGAACAGCGGTGGGTTTGCCTGTGGGCGAGGAAGGCTGCTATTTTGTTAATGAAAAGTGGGATGAAGAGTCGGAATTGTCGATCGCAGATTACAACCACCCGCCGAAGACTCAGCCCGGTTTGTGGTGTAAATGGACTCCGACTGCTGACGGCGGGGGGATTCAGTGGAATGGCATGGAAAAGTTTTATGATTATGTGGAATGGTTGCAGTATCTGATTAACAATTTTATCGAACCTTGGGGTTATGTTTTGAGAGGCGAGGTGAATTGGCAAGGCGAAGAGGTGGCGGATGTGGGTATGATTTGGGTTGAGAATAATGTGATTATTTCGCCCGAGGGTGCACAGGAATTGTTGAGGTATGCGGTGTCGCCGGTATCTGTGCCAAAGGTGGTTTGGGATTGTTTGCAAGCGGTGGAGGCGACGGGAGTTCCTCTGACTGGTTGGTATGAATTAGTCGATCGGGCGGTGGAGTTGGGGCACGGGGAAGCGGCGCTGTGGGTTAAGCCTAATATTGAGAAATATCTCGATGGTTTGAATCGAGGTTTTGAGTTTGAGGGAAAGGTAATTAAAATGACAGATATTGGACTGTAAGCAGTTGTTTTGATTGCGGATAATTCGGCTATAATTGTGAGTACGATCGCAAAAGGATGTAGTATGACGGCATCAACAGAAATTCGCGAAGAAGTAGTTGAGAGTAAAGCACAGCCTTATTACTCTCCTGAAGAGTATTTAAAGCTGGAAGAAGCGGCAGAATTTAGAAGTGAATACCACGATGGCAAGATAATTCCTATGACAGGCGGAACACCGAATCACAATCAGATCGCCCTAAATTTGGGCGGGGCAATAAATTTTGCTACCAAAGGACAACCCTACCGAGTATATGTAAACGATTTGCGTTTGTGGATACCGTCGAAGCGGGTTTATACTTATCCTGATGTCATGCTGGTTGCAGGTAAGTTGGAGTTTCTTGAGGGTAGAAAAGATACGATTACTAATGCGGCGATGGTGGCTGAGGTTTTATCGAAATCGACAGCAAATTACGATCGTGGTGACAAATTTAAACTTTTTCGCACGATTCCTACAGTCAGGGAGTATGTTTTGATCGATCAGTACGAGATGCACGTCGAACAGTTTTGTAAGACGGATGATAATAAGTGGGTTTTGTCTGAGTATGATGGTGCTGATGCGGTTCTGGTGTTGAGTTCGGTGCAGTTTGAGGTGTCTTTGGGCGAAATGTACGATCGCGTGGATTTTGAGTCTGAGGAGTGAGGAATGGGCGATCGCAATTCCGGGAGAATCAGCTATTGTGTGTATGTGTATCGATCGGGTTAAATGCAGGAACTTTCGGGGGCTGGCGGGAATTGGCGGGTTATTGATGAGATAGTTGACGCCAATGTTGTGCAGCAACAAGACAATTTATCTTGCGGGCCTGCTTGCGGTGAAATGTTGCTTAGAAGTCGGGGGGTAAAGGATATCGATCGGTATGCGATCGCTTCTGAAAGTGGAGTACCCGTAAGTCCGCAAGTTTTGGCTAGCGTACTCAATGCACTCAATTCCACGTCTTCCGGGTGGGTAGGAGCTCCTCTTAGTATTCCCGGGGCATCTAACATTCAACTCATTGAGGTTCTCAATACTACAGGGTCATGGGCAGCAATGTTGTGGGAATCTGAGAAAAGCATCGGTCACATGATAATTGTTGATGGGTTGGATGAAGAAGAAAGGATATTGATTCGCGACCCTTGGGCTGGCACGAAATATAAAATGGATATAGAGGAGTTTCTGAATTATTGGACTCTGTTTGCAGTTTACCGGGCGGGATGATGAACGTAAAAATTTTGGCTGTTGAATCAGGAAAGGAAGCCGACTCACTCGACGTTTTACTATCGATTGGGGAAGAGAAAAAATCGTTTAGATTTATCAGGGAGTTTGACCTTATTGGCGGTCATAAAATTCAGATTATTAAACATGAGGATAAGTTTTGGGAAAC
>JAYUGZ010000159.1:0-2200 GCA_043767465.1 Cyanobacteriota bacterium | reverse complement strand
GGATCTTTCTTAACATTTGAGAGCGATCGCGAGCGAGGCTATCAAACCCTTATTCCTCGATTGCAAATTCTCAATAAACGCAAGCTTTTTTCAATAAGCAAAGTTGTTAAATTGTCAAGGCTTGTGTCATGACTTATACTAAAAGCTTTGCTGTACAAGGCTTTTAGGATTGTTAAGAAAGATGTTTATAAAGCATAGCTTATTAAGGGGGGGTTAGGGGGGATCAGATTCTATGCACCCTCATAAAAAATTGGTATGAGACGATCGGAAGTTTTGACCGCAGTTTTTTATAGTCATCACTTCGATGATTTTTTTGCCAATTTCGTCGGAAATTTCCAAAGCTTCGGCAAGTTCCACCAAGAACTCTTTTTCCTCTAGAGTGAATATTCCATCCACAAAAACTAAATCGGTGGCGATCGCAAAAGCTGTTTCTCGAAGTTGAGGATTTAGGGCATTTTTAGCTGCTGCAAATACCTCCGCCTGGTTGTACTGACGGCTCAAGTTCAGGACTTTCTTGAAAAGCTCTTGGAAATGTTCGCCATCATCATCAGAGCTGAATAAGCGGATGTGATTGGCGGCAAGGGTTTGTCTTTGTGCTTCAGAGATTTGACCGTCGGTGGCAACAGCTAATACAGAAATTGCTGTTAAAGCTTTCGAGGAGGTTAGTTCGATCGCACTTGTGCGCTTTTTGCAGGAACGAACAATTCAGCAGGATTTGGTCTTTTGTGGCTGTGGGCGGGCATAGGGTGTTGGGAAAGATCCGGGTAACACTCAGATCTGAGCCACAACAGTGTACCAAATCTCCCATACTGAAAACTCAAAACTCAAAACTATTCCGTACGCGGTAGGATCTCCAAAGAGTCGATCGAAACCCTATAGAAATTATCAGCGTGGCAAACCCCGACCGTAAACCCTTACTCTTAGATTTTGAAAAGCCACTGGCGGAACTAGAAACCAGAATTCACCAAATTCGCGAACTCGCGGAAGAAAACAGCGTCGATGTCACCGACGAAATTCGCAAATTAGAAGCTCGCAGCGCCCAACTGCGACAAGAAATTTTCAGCAGCTTGTCCCCCATGCAGCGGCTGCAACTCGCCCGTCACCCGCGCCGCCCCAGCACCCTCGATTACATTCAGGCAATTAGCGACGAGTGGATCGAGCTGCACGGCGATCGACGTGGCACAGACGACCCGGCCCTGGTTGGCGGAATTGCCCGCATAGACGGGCGTCCTACAGTCATCATTGGTCATCAAAAAGGACGCGACACCAAAGACAATATTGCCCGCAACTTCGGGATGGCGGCGCCAGGCGGCTATCGCAAAGCCCTGCGGTTGATGGAACACGCCGATCGCTTCGGAATGCCAATTTTCACGTTTATCGACACTCCCGGAGCTTGGGCGGGCTTAGAAGCCGAACAGCTTGGACAAGGAGAGGCGATCGCCTGTAACCTCCGAGAAATGTTTCGCCTGGATGTTCCCATTATTTGCACCGTCATCGGCGAAGGCGGTTCCGGCGGCGCTTTGGGCATCGGCGTCGGCGAGCGACTGTTGATGCTAGAACATTCCGTCTACACCGTCGCCACCCCCGAAGCTTGTGCCGCCATCCTCTGGAAAGACTCAGGAAAAGCTAACTTGGCCGCAGAAGCCCTTAAAATTACTTCCTGGGATTTGAAAAACCTCGGCGTTCTGGATCAGATAGTGCCCGAGCCCGTTGGCGCTGCTCACTCGAATCCCCTCAAAGCTGCATCCATGCTCAAACAAGCTTTGTTGGAAAACTTAGCAGAACTGACACAGCTTACTGGTCAGGAGCGGCGCCAAATCCGGTATCAAAAGTTTCGCGACATTGGTGTATTCACGGAAATTTCTGCTTGAGCCGAGGAATTCATAGTTATTAGTTATGACTTAAAAATCTGGCGTTGCTGAGAAAGGAGTATGATTTGCCTCCGAAATTTAGTACGGGCAATTCATGAGCCCGTACTAGCGAGTTTCAGGAATTGCTATAGCCAGTGAATCATACCTAAATTCAGCAACGCCAAAAATCTCTTAACTTCAAACTCATAACTCATAACTCACAACTGATTATTCTGCGAATCTGTCAGCAGTGTTATAATTTTTCAGGTGACACTGGCTTAACAGTTCTTAATGTTAATCTCATAACTAACTGTTATCACCCGGAGCAGACAGTTGTCTAGTTTGCCGAA
>JAYUGZ010000158.1:0-13906 GCA_043767465.1 Cyanobacteriota bacterium | reverse complement strand
CTCTAGTTGAGTTTTGCCCGATGGGTAAAACTCAACTAGAGATTGCAGCAGAAAGTCCGAACAGCATTGTATGTCGATCGCTCTCATCAAGCAGGCGTTACAAGTAGTTGGCATCCACTTAGATGCAGCTAGCTAAGGTTTAGCTTGGTGCTGTTTAGGCTAATGCAAAAGTATTTTTTTGAGGATGCGGTATAACTTTACGGTAATTGTGGGAGAGTACAAAGATATCGCACTAAATTTAGTGAGCGACAACGCAGACAAGGCCCTGCCAACTAGCTGCTTCCCGACTAAAAATCCGGTCGTAAAGTCCAGCTTGGAATTTCCGAGGTTTTGCCTTGATTAACACCCGTGCCGTTCTATCTAAGAATAATAGTGAAGTTAACGCGAACGAAATATTTATGGCAAATAACGATTTGAAAGTGCTTCAAATTATTGAAGCTAAAGGCTGGTATGCCTTTGGGAGTACAAAACAAAGCCAGCACGTTGAGAGATGGGTAAGACCTGTTGTGTGTTGGGTTTTAATAGAAGATAAAAAAAAGCGGCGGATTGTGACTGCTACCGCTAGCTATCAGATCGAGATTGATGACAAAGAAGTCGAGTTTTTTGCCCATGAAAGCGAAATTCAAGATATCGAGAGCCTCCCCAAGTCAGTCTCGGTATCGGAATTTCTGAAAACAGAAGATTGAGGACTGGGCTGAAGGAAATCTTTTAATCAGTTATTAATTATTCCTTAACTTGCTGTTAAATTCTCTGGCAATTGGAGGCTAAACCTCTCTGATTGTGGAAAGGGGCTGGTGGCGACAGGAGGAGAAACTATACTTTTGCCTTGCTTTGTCGATCGCCCGCGTCCCATGCCTGAAGCACCCAAAAAAATAAAGAGGTCGGAAGATTGCTGGCAATGCCAACGCACTTCCGACCTTGCTGAATAACAGGGTATGCATATGTTTTTAAAGTATCGCAGCCAGGCTTTATAGAGATCAAGAGGACTATTGCAATCACCCACTTTTGCTTTGTGGGTATGTTTGCAAGGTTCATACCATTTTAGACGGGAATTTGGAAATTTGAGAGCGGGTGATGGTTACAGGTAAAGGATTATAGCTATTTTTATGTAGCGGGTGCTACATAAAATGGGGTGGGACGATCGCCCCACCCCATTTTTGGCACTCAAGGCCAAAAGTGCGATGGCTACGCCCCGACTTGCGCCTACGACCGCCCTTGGGTGCTGGGACTTCAAACCCCACTAGCAACAGGTTCTGGCTTTGACTGCCGCATCCGCCGCCCCAGCAGAGCCATCCTCACGCCGCCAGCAGGCCCCAAAGTCACCCCTCGGCGTTTGGCCTGCACGGGCTTTTTCTCGGCCAATACAAGGTCGAAATCGCGCAAAATGGTTGCGACCACCAGTTTCATCTCCAACTGCGCCAGCGCCAAGCCGATACAGCGGCGAGTACCGCCTCCAAACGCCAAATACTCGTAAGGCGAGAATTGCCTCTCCAAAAACCGTTCCGGCTTAAATTGCAGCGGTTGTGGATACAAATCCTCCCGCCTGTGGGTTAAATAAATCGAGCCCAAAACCACCGTACCCGGCGCAAGTTGATGTCCCATCAGTTCCACGGGTTCCCGCACCACTCGCGGAAACGTCACCATTCCCACTGGATAAATTCGCAGCGTCTCTTGACAAACTGCACTCAGGTAAGGCAAGCGGGAAATCTCCATTGGATCGGGATTTTCGCCCAAACTGTCCAATTCTTGCAGCAGTTTTTGGCGTACCGAGGGCAAACTGTGAATCCAGTAAAATGCCCAAGCTAGGGCTGTTGCTGTGGTTTCGTGGCCTGCAAACAGCAGCGTCATCAACTCGTCGCGCAATTCTTCATTTGTCATGGGTTCGCCGTTTTCGTCGCGGGCGGCCATCATTAAGCTGAGAATGTCGGCGCGATCGGCGTCTGGTTGCAGTCTGCGATCGGCTATTTCCGCATCCATGAGTTCCTCAATTTTTTGGCGCCGCTGTTTCAGCCGTCCCCAAGGACTCCAAGGGCCCCAATTTTGCTGCAACCAAGGTAGAAATAGGATACTCGATCGCAGCGGAGAGCCTGTCGTGTCGATAATCGCAGCCAGCAGCGGGGACAGTTCCTGCAACCGAGGCCCTTCATCGAGTCCGAAGACTACTTGCAAAATTACCCGCATGGTGATTTCCTGCATGGCTGTGCGGGCGACAAAATGTCGATCGACCGTCCACTTGCTGGCAACATCTTGAGTAATATCGCAAATTTGTTGAGCGTAGTTGCGCATCCGTTCCCCGTGAAAGGGCGGCATCAATAATTGGCGCTGTCGTTTGTGCTTTTCTCCAGAGATCACAATCATCGATTGTTCTCCCAGCACGGGTTTGAGAATACCGTTCATATCCCCTGGAGCGTCAAAAGCTTTACTGTTGAGCATTTCCTGGATCGCTTGCGGGTTGTGAATCATCACGAAGGGTTCGAGGTTGCCCCATCGAGTCGTGAAAATCTCCCCGTACTTTTTGGCACTTACATCCATGTACGTAAGTGGATCGGCGATCCATTGAATTAGCTGGACGAAGCGGGGGGTGTTGGGGCCGTCAGGTAGGGTCATAGAAATTGTGGTAGTGCTTGTTAAAGGACTTGGAGAACATAAATAGGACTGCCGCAGAAACCGGGTTATACCCTCTGCAATAATTTTAAGAGGTTATTCTCGAACCGTGTTTACAATGTCCTGTCCGAGTTCGGTAAAACGCACTGTTTTGATTTGCCAAGGAGCATAACTGGTTAAAGTTTGGCGCACGCCTCCGAACAAACCTAACATCTGACAACTCGACAGATTTTGCAATTTCTGCCGCGAATTCCCGGATGCCCGCAGATCCACGGTAGCTATTCTGAGGTCGCGATCGACGCTAAGCCGATAGCCAGCCAAACCCAGACTATCGAAAATCTGCTGCTTTAACACTTCATTAACGGCCGATGACATTAACTGTTTGTCCGCGCCTGTAACTGTTTCCGGCTTCAGACTTTGACACAGATTGTCTACCTTATAAACCGTAACTATCGCTGTGGTGTCTGGTATTTTGGTACTCGCTAAAACTGAGCTAACAGAGTTAGAGGGCTGCGTTACTGGAGTAGATCGACCATCAAGTTGATTTCCCGTTAGCTGTAGGTGTGGGAACTGATGAGTGCTTGCTGAGGGTTGGCTCTGGTTTTCGGCTGATTTAGCTGCTGCATCGTAGCTAGAGCAACTGCTACTGCCGATCAAAATTAATCCAGTCGCTAAATACCCGAACTGTTTGCAGATAAGGTTCATAACTTTTTAATACTCAACTAAATGTCAGTGTACGGAGGGCGGAATTTTGGTGGTAGCAAGCACTTAATCCCTAATTACACTCACTTAGAAGTATTTCCGCAGTACGAAGACGAAAACAAGTTCAGAGTTCTTGTTTAATAGTCCGGACAGTTTTTAGATCCTAGTCTGAAACCATTGATTTACGCGACGAAAGCATATCCTGTGCCTCGTTAGCGTAGCCCTCGCAGAGGATCGTCATGAAACCCTGATTCTACCGTCGGCAATCAAAAACTATCCGAAAAGTTGCTTGCTAATACCTTTGTTTTAGTGTTAAATAACATAAGAGGGGTATCTCCCCTCATTGGTGCAACCCTGCCGTCTCCGTATCTCCGCAGATAAAGCTCGCGATTTAAATCGCAAGTTAGATCAAATACCTTGTCAGTGGTGTGATGTATGCCATGCAAATTTAGCTATCCCAAGGTCTGAGGTAACAGCCTCTTTCCGGTTGGCGAAAGCTTGAGTTTGATAGTAGTAATGACGACAGAATTTAGACTTAACCACGTATTGCGGCATGGTTCAACAACCGCGCCGAAAGCACCGCGATAAGGAATGTGCAAGTAGCGAACAACATACAGAAGATTTCAGCAAACTGAAGTACAAAAAAACTGGTTTCCCTAGGGCTGCACCTGTGAGTGTCGGCCATGATTCCGAGTTTCTGATGTGCACTCGATCGAGCTGAAATTTGCTGTGATCCTGATCTCTAATTAACTTGCGTATCAAGAGTATTATCGCAGAATCAGGTGCTTTTTGTAACAAATATACTAAAAATCGAGCGAAAACATGATCCAACAGCAATTAACGAAAGTTTTGGCGACAACAGCGATCGCCCTGTGCGCTCTGACGGTGGCTTCTGGGCCCAGTTACGCCCGGCCGACAGTTGGGGAAAGCGGATTTTGGTGCAGCACCTCGACAGGTGCGCCGGTAACGTTGTATCAAAACCCTCAAGGTGCCGTAGAGCCTTGGATTGAGTGGACTTCGGATTATTTTTCTGGTTCGGGCTACGATCCGGCAACTCGCTGTCAATTAGTCAGCCAACGCCTCGAAAGCTATCGCCGCAACCGAATGCTAAAGTACATTACCGTTGGCCAGATGAACGGGCAGAACGTCATCTGCACGGCGAATCAAATCAATGGCATCTGTCAAAATTTGATTTATACCCTCCGGCCCGGTCAAGACCCGATCGGCTCTTTGTATAATTTGTTAGCTTGGCGCCAAGGACAGGTGGGGATGCCCTCTACGGAGGAAAGCAGTCAAATTCCTTACATTGATGTCAGAGCAAAGCTTGGGGAAAACATTACTGATGAGGCACAACTGCCCCCTTTTTCCCAGCCCTCGGAAATGCCCTAAAGATTGCAAAATTTCCAATCTCACCGTCAATTCCGGGGGATGACCTGGCAAACTTGGCGCGTCAAACCGCAGTACGCATCCAGACGGCGAAATCTTCTGGTTCTGGGGCGATCGTCCAGCGTCAGGAACAAACCTATACTGTGCTGACTAGCTGGCACGTTGTGGCTTTCGACAAGGGCGATCGCACAATCGTTACGAGTGACGGCCTGATCCACCAACTGCTGGGAGTTCCGCAGCGGCTGGGAGATACTGATTTGGCGACTGTTGAGTTTCGCAGCGCGATCGAGTATCAAGTAGCACCAATTTGCGCGCAGCCGGCAGCCGTGGGAGAGCCGCTGCTGGCTGTCGGATTCCCCGCAGCTACTGGGGCCTTGGCAGTAGCTGCGGGGTTCGTAGAACTGCTGCTGTCAAAATCTTTACCTCAAGGGTATAGCTTGGGCTATACAAATGAGGTTAAAATTGGGATGAGTGGGGGCCCGATTTTTAATGCCAAAGGTTTCTTGGTTGGAATTAACGGTCGAGGTAAGCATAGAGATCCCGGTTTTGGCGTCTATGCTTTTGAAGATGGAAGTGAACCGACGCCGGAATTATTGGAAAAGATGGTTAAATCTAGTTGGGGAATTCCTATCAGTACATATTTGCAGTTCGTCTCGTCTCATCCAGGGAGTTAGCGATGAATTCGTGGGGTTTGCGGTTTGATGCGCTGACCGTCATCTTGACCGGTGCAGTAACGGCGGCAGCAATTGTCGGTCAACAATCTGCTGTTTGTGCCAAAACAGCCCAAGAAATTGCAGAGTTAGCGATGTTCACAACTGTGGAAGTGAACAACACGCTGGGTTTTGCCGCTAGTGGCTCAGGAGTAATTATTGCTAAACAGGGGAATGTTTACACTGTTCTGACGGCGAATCACGTAGTGGCAAGTCTCGCCCAAGAATACAGCATTCGCACTCATTTAGAAAAAAGCTATATAGCAATCAGAGTACAGCGACTCCCGAAAAACGATCGCGATATAGACTTAGCTTTGATCCAGTTTCAGAGCCGAGATCAGTATCCAGTAGCCCCAATCGGCGAATCGCAACGTGCTGTTGTCGGTTCTACTATTTACGTTGCTGGCTATCCGCTACCAGTCGCCTCTGGATCTGAAAGAAAACTCGAATTTACTGCTGGTATTATCTCTTCTCGCCTCGGCCGCGCATCATCCGGCTACGGATTGCGCTATCAAGCTGTGACAAGGCGTGGGATGAGTGGCGGGCCTGTATTTGATGCTGATGGCAGAGTTGTGGGAATTCACGGCCAAGGAGATACTGTTGGTACAGTTACGAGCCAGTGGAATGGTCAGAGTGAGGAGATTAAAACGGGGTTGAATGCCGCAATCCCGATCGATGCTTTTACGGCGTTGCGATCGCAAACCAAGCCTAACGGGTTTGATATTCTCAGCAATCTTGCCATCAACCGCAGCTCTGGGCTAAGCCAACCGAATCTCCAGCGGGGCGGATTTGTGTGCGATACCTCAACAGGAGAACCAGTGACTGTATATCAAAATCCCCAAGGGTTTAGGGAACCTTGGATTCGCTGGAATTCTAATTTCTTTTCTAGTGCTGGCTACGATCCTCTGACTCGCTGTCAACAAGTGACTCAGCGACTGGATAATTATAACCGCAACAAACAGCTTAATTATGTCACTGTCGGTATGGTAAACAATCAAAAAGCTATTTGCACGAGCAGCCGGATTAACGGGCCGTGCGAAGGTTTGATCTACACGTTGCGCCGCGATCAAGATCCAGCTCCTGCACTTAGCACTTTCTTCGTTTGGTTGGCGAATCAAAAGGCTAGACCGTCTCTTTTTGAAAGCGGCGCTCCGATTTATATTAATCTTGGGGAACGGCTGGATGTAGATATGGCCGAACCATAAAGCAAGAAGTCAGTAGTCAATAGTCAATAGTCATTTTGCCCCTCGAACGAAGCCGAAGGGTAGTGATTAGTCAGTAGTCAATAGTCATCAGGAATTCGTCAAGCGTGAAGAGGTAAAAAGGAATTCGTCAAGCGTGAAGAGGTAAGAAGTAACAAGGAAGAATATAAGACCGCGGTTTGAACCGCCCGATATTCTTATGCCAAGCGTATTGCGTTCTAAGCGTCTTGGCGGTTGCTATGAAAATTTGAGATATTGGACTGATTTATCATCCGACTTAGCAGAAGTAATGATTTTTTGCAACAAGAAAGCTATAAAATTACTGTTACATTAATCCCAGTCAAATTTTTCAGGTATTAAAGCATGACTGCAACTACACCGAAGGCAACGTCAGCAATTCCCAGTTTTTGCGAAGGAATCCAGTATTTCTCGGAGAATATGCCGGGTTTTGAGACTTACGGGAAAGCACCTGCGATCGCCCAAGGAAGCAAATCGATCGCCGATCCAGCCGATCCCGTCGCCGTCTTTCAAACGATGCTGGGAGCAGACGCCCTGCGCTACCTGACGCTGCAAGTCACCGCCAGTAAGGCATCGGGACATCCCGGCGGTTTTGCCAGCCAAGCTGAAGCCTACGCTGCTTTGGTGATGCTCGGACACAAGAACATTGTCACCGAAGTCGGGCACCACGCGCCAGGATTTTATAGTGCCATGTTTCTCGATCGATCTTTGGAAGACATGGGAATTGTCAACGTACAGCAAGTGCGCGATAAATTCCGAGAAAAAGACGGTTTACTAGGACATCTTTCCGGCTTCATTCCCGGCCTTTTAGCACCAGCAGGCCCCCTCGGACAAGGGCAGCATTTCGCAATGGCGGGCGCGCTTTTGCACCCCGACAAACTGTTTCCTTTCACAATGGGCGACGGCGGCATGGGCGAACCCTATCCGATGAGCAGCATGGGGCATTTCCACACTGCTTATCCCAAGGCTACTAACTTTTTGCCAGTGTTAGTTTGGAACGGATATTCGCAAGAACATCACAGCATGGTTTCGACTAAAACCAATGCGGAAATGATTGCTTATTGGCAAGGAAACGGTTTTAAAGAAGTCATCTTAGTTGATGCTAAGGAATTTGACGATAAAAATCAACCGGAAGCTTATGTTGACAGCACTGCTTTTTCCCTCGAACAACGGATGGCATTTACCAAAGCTGTTTTACAAGGAATTGACAAAGCGGCAAAATCGGCTCTTGGCGGCAAATTAACTGTGTTTATTATCAAACAGTTAAAAGGTGCGGGCGTCCACGCATTGGGTGCAAAATCCCACAACCTTTATCCGAAAGATACCCTCGATGCTCCACACATTATTAGCGCTTTAAAACAGCGGGCTTTGACTGCTGAGGCGTGGCAGTTGGTGCGGACAAATTGCGAGCGCGCGGGCGGCGGGCCGGCTGCGAAAACCGTTGTTACTGAGTTTACATTGCCGCTGGCAGATTTAGGCGAATTACCCTTAGAAGAATTTGCGGTTGGCGGAGAACCGAAGATTTCGACAACTGCAATGGGGCTTTTGGTGGGAAAAGTCGGTGAGCGCGATCGCACTTTTCTAGTTACTAATGCTGACGGTAACGAAGCATCGGCAATTGCCAACATTAACCAAGCTCTCAAAATCATTCACCCGACGACAGATGACTTGTACAATCAATCGCCAAACGGTCAAGTTTACGAACCTTTGAGCGAAGATGCTTGCGCGGGTTTAGCCGTAGGTTTGTCGCTATTTGGAGCGCGGAGTTTGTGGTGCTCCTACGAATCTTTTGCCATCAACGGTTTACCAATTTGGCAAACTGTCACCCAAGCAATGGCAGAATTGCGCCGCCCAACTCCGGCAATTGTCACCTTATTTACAGCAGGTGCATTGGAACAAGGCCGCAATGGTTGGACGCACCAACGCCCGGAAATTGAGGCTTATTTTGCGGCGATGATGCGTAACGGCAATGTGTTTCCTTTGTTTCCACCGGATGCTAACAGCATTCAAGCTTGTTACGATTGGGCTTTGAGTGCCAGAAATAAGGGAGTTGTGATTACTGCGAGCAAGTCGCCACTACCAATTCGCACTACTTTTGCACAGACTCGCCAAGGTTTGGAAGATGGTGGAATTGTGTTGCACGAAACAGCAGGAAATAAGAAAGTTGTATTTGCTGTAATTGGCGATATGAGTTTGATTCCAGCGTTTGAAGCGGCGGCAGCTTTGGAAAAATCCGGGATTGGTTCGCGGATTGTTTCTATTATCAATCCTCGACGTTTGTACCGCCCAACTGATGTTGCTTGGGATACTTGTTCGGAAGCTGACGGCGGCTTTTTGAGCGATGATAAATTTGCCGAAATGTTTGGCGGAGATGCCTTGATTGGCGTGACAGGCGGTGCTTCTGGGATGTTGGAACCAGTGATGCTTCGTAGCAATTGTCCGCGTGATACTTTCGCTTGGAAGCGGGGGGAAACGACTGCTAGTGCGGGTCAGTTGATGGCGTTTAATGGGTTGACGGCTGATGCTTTGACTAAAAGGGCGATCGGGCTAGTTGGTTAGGTTATAATTTGAGAATCTCCTGGTTTTTAACTGGGAGATTTTCTTCTTATTCTTAACTTGCAACTCTAGGGAAATTAATCAATTCGCCTAGGGATAGGGGCGATGGCGGGGTGATTGCCCCTACAATACAGTCATGGACGTATCAATAGCTTCATAACCGAGTTTGTCACCGATATTCAAGGCTAAGATGCAACATTTTAGTAAAAAAAATCGGTTTCTGCGTCAGTCATAAATCGCCCTTTTGTTTGCTGGGGCGATCGCCCTACTGGATAGCTACGCCGCGCGTACTCCGTGCAATAATTACATTAGATCGTTGCGTGTTGATAACCAACGCTCAAAAGATTTCTGACTTTCGCCCACTTCGCCGACCTGCTAACAACCCTTCAATGCCAATATGCTCGTCGATATCAGTCCATTCAATTGCATAGCCATCACCCAGCAATTGCCAGTTTTGTCGCTCTGCGGGTGAGGCGTGGAGCAAACGAGGATACCAAACCAGAGGAACGCTAATACTCCGACCGTCAGCTAGGTCTACAATTAGCTTGTCATCAGTGACGCTGACGAAGCTGGCGATTGGTTCCGTCTCAAGTATCAAAGTAGTCATGCCACGCCTCCAGCAACAGTGTTTGATGTTCTTCCACCAGTTTAGCAATCTGGCTCAACTCGTGCTATTTAAAGCCTCGGTTCTTCTCCAGAGTAATTGGTTCGAGCCAATATTTAGCAAGTTGGCGATCGCGCTTCACATGAATGTGAGGTGGTTCAGGGCGATCGGAACTAAAAAAGATGAATCCATAGGGCCCCACTTGCAAAACTGTAGGCATAGGCAGATATGATATCACTTACAGAAATAATCAGGACTATTTTTAGGTAGTAGTCTAACACTTGATTCTCCCTTGGAAACTCGATCGCTAAATCCCGATTAAATCCTGATTCTACTCTTGGCAATCAAAAACAGTCCGAAGTGTTAAGAAGTGCGATCGGCCTTTCTTTCGGTGGGGCGATTCACGCTCGGGATAGCTACGCTTCACGCCCTTGAGTGTGCAATCAGCGCACTTTGAAATGGTGGAAATGGATCGGATTGTCGGTGGGACAAGAGGTTGGGTGAGACGAGGGTTAATGGAATATGTCGGATGGGCGATGCCTTCGGTTGGCGAAGCCAACGCACTAATTTACCTCATCCCAGTTTGCACAAGCATAAAATCGCATTGAAAAAACTGTGCAGCCTCTCTTCATTTCTGTATGGGGTAAACCTCAAAAGCTAACTCATGACGAAAAAAACAGACATTAAACTCCGCAAAAAAGTTGAGGTGTCCCAGGATTACGGGTGCGTCTGTCGATCGACTCCAGGCAAATGCAAGTAAGATGGGCGAAAACTGAGCAACTGTACCCGAAAGCACCAATCCCCTGGCCTCGCTGCTAGCCAAATTCCCGCTCAAATGAATAGGAACGGTTTGCTGTTCCCATATTGCCCCTAGTTATAGACTAATCTCATAGGGCAGGACATTGACACTCGCACCTGTATCCAACAATGCCATCACTTCTAGGGAGTTGCTGCCGTTGGAGAGAGTAATGGGCAAATATGGCATGATACTCGATCGCCCAAGGCTATCAATTCGCTCTATAAATGGAAATCGCTGACTATTAAGCATGAGCTGATTCTTGGGCGGCAAGTAGAAGTTCTGATAATGCTTGAACTGATTCTAGATCGGCCTGTGGAGACCATACAACTGCACTCGTTGATGCTAGTTGATTCAGAAGTACATTTTCTGAATTAGTATCTTCAATAGGTTCTAGGCTGCATCCTTCTTCCTTGGCAACTGCTAGTAGGAGAAAGTGAATGAGTCGCAGTTTATCTTGATGAGATAATTGAGCGACGGTGGGTAAAAGCTCGCTGAGTGGCATATCGCTTGTTTAAGATTGCATACATTTATTTTAGCCTTTAAACTCGCGTTTTAATGGCGATCGCTCTTTTTTACTCAAGCGATCGCAACTCATACAATCATCGCAGTGTTTGGTATTTGGTGTGACGGGCGATCGCTCTTTATTGACTATTTGATGCGATTACTCTGGTGGTTCAGTACCTACATCCAACGGTAGGCGGTTTCAATTTCTTGAAAGGCGGTTGGTTGGATTAGGACTTGATAACTCATAGACTCTGAGGAATGTTGAACTGCTGCTGTAGGGGGTAAACTAAACCTACTCAAATCTCATTTCGAGCTAAATAGGAGTGTCTAAGATTGCTGGTATCACTTGCGATGGTTGCCGTTTGGAGCGTTTTCGAGTCTTGGCGACTCTCCCATCCATTAAGTGCTTAACCGTACCCGCTACCCCTGCGGGTGATATCTCAACTTCAAAACTTAGTGCTTCTGCTTTAAACTTAGAGATGAGCCACCCCATATCTAAAGCTTCAGTCACCGTTTTTCCAATAGAAGCTAAGTAACGAACAGTCCGCTTGATTAAAACCTTGCGGACTTCTGCATATTTCATATACCGAGGAACCTCGCCGTCAGAACCGCGATGCAGAATGTTCATTGCGGCATTTTGATCCGCTTGAACCACGACCCCTGTATAACAGGTAAAACGATCCCCATTCCTAGAACCCAATAACGTTCCGGTCTGAGAACACATTTGCGACGTGTAGGCAGGGTTGATCACAGATAGAACCGACCCTGTTTCTTTTGAGACTTTCTCTAGAGAAACCTGTAGCTCACCTTTCATCCATTGGTTCAGTTTGCGATTGATTGCTTTCGCTTGCTGCTTCCCTTTGATGGGTTGGGTGAGGTCTTCGGCAAAGATAACGGTCGGTGAAGTGATGACACGTCTTAAGTCTCTGCGAATGAAATTCTGTATAGTCGCTTTTTCAGTTTGGAGGCGACGGGACTTAACTTTGTACCCAAGGTTGTTCTGGAGAATCGCTTCAAACTTTTCGGGATTATTGAAAGCATACGATCGTAATCGATATCTATTACGATTAGTGCGGGTAATGCGATTTGTCTTAGCTGTCATTAGCTTTCCCAATCCAGCCGCAATCTCATCACCATTAGATGTGTAGAAAGATTCTGTATACCCTTTGTCAACTCCAATACTTTCTGTTGGTTTATCCCCAGTGAGTATCAAAGAAACTCGCCTAATTGTGTGAACCTCTAATTGACCAAATTCATTTTGGATGACACGAATTTGTCCTTTCAGGATATGACGGCATTTAAGTTTTAACTTAATTCTTTTGCCTTTTTCTAGCCCCGCTATTTCTAACTGGACAGTGCTTCGAGTTAGTCGTTTACAGGTATAACCAGCCTCTTGATAAACGATTTGGTTGCGGACGAAGGTATGACCGCGATGATAAAACTTTCTGAACTGACGGTGCAACCAACTATCAGAAGTTGGGTCTATCTTGAGCAATGAGGTTAATCTAGATCGCTCTAGTTTGTCCCCATTTCGTTGATAAATAGCTCTAATGATAAAGGTCTTAGCCGCTTCTTGTGCAGCCGTAATTGCCTTCATAGTGTCATTGACCGCCCACTCCCATATTTTGGCTGGCAGTTCAATATCAAGCGGTTTTAGAATGGCTATAATAATTGGATTTGCTTTCTTCCAGTCTAGTCTCCACCCTTGCAACGAACCAAGCTTGTTATACGTTAGAGATCGAGGAACACCACAGAGAAACATAATTCTCTTTACTTGCTCAATGTCAGCGCAAGCAATCACAGGAATGACCTGAGTAAAAATCTCTTGAGTTTCTTGTAATTGCTTGAAATTTGACATAATTACCATCCTTCTAGAGTTACTTCTTCGCCTTTATATCCGACCGACACAAGCGCTTTGTTAAACACTTCCAGTCCAATCTTTTTGACATCAGGTATTATTTCCTGAAACATGAAATACCCCATTTTAGATTCATCATCATCTAGCTTTAGAGCTTCAATGTATTCTCTAGCAAGTTTTCTAGCTTCAGTCATCTTTGACGCTTCTTCTGTTGAGACTCCAGACTTGGGTACTAGAAGCTCGACCAATCGATCGGAAGTTCTTTTGTGATGCCAAAGGAAATAGGGTTTTCCATCTTTTGGACTAATTTCTTGGACAAATCCACCTTCATACGCTACTTGACTAGGTTTTCCCGATTTCTCTCTTAGCTCGTGCTGTTTGAGTAGATTTCCGAATTTTACGGCTGACAGACCAAACTCTTGTCCCAACTCGGTTAACGTTCTCCATTCCTTTCTGAAATTTTTATTTTTACTCATGATAATTACTTGAATCTACTCACTAAACTTATCATGAGTAGATTTAAGTTGTCAATCCTCTATATCGAGAATTTTTTCAGCGCATTCGTGCATCGCTTGCATTGCCTTGAGGTTGCGCTTAGAGCGTCTCCCATACAATCTGGCAGACATGACAGTGATTACGGCTAGGACATCTTCTACTAGCTCTTGCTCTGGTTCTAACTGGACAGGGCGATTAAGGATAATCACTTCAGCGCCATTGTTTTCACACAGGGCAAATATCAACTCCGATCCAAACCTAAGCAAGCGATCTTTGTCTGTGATAATTAATCTCTCGACTTCATTGCGTTGGAGTAGATTTATTAATTTAAGCAGTCCGCGTTTCTTGTAATTCAGACCAGAACCAATATCCTTCAGGGTGTGGACATTATCCCACCCACGATCTTGGCAGTAAAGTTCTAAGACTCCGATCTGTCTAACTAAATCTTCTTTTTTGTCTGAAGTGCTC
>JAYUGZ010000157.1:0-5529 GCA_043767465.1 Cyanobacteriota bacterium | reverse complement strand
GAGTAACAGCTTGCCGGATATTTAAAGGCAGCTACTTTTAGATGCGCTCGTTTTTTAGTCTAAACTCCAGTACGTTAACCGTGTACTCAATATTAATTGAATAATCTAAGATATCGCAAATGCGATCTATCAATGGAAAAATCAATGCCTCCCGACGGGCCTGTTCGGTGTTAGTATTCACCCGTTTCAGTCTGCGCCGTATAGTCTCTGCGAGTTCGGGCAACCAATCTAATTCGCATTGCGCGTAAGGGAGATTCTCGCAATCAGTGCGCTCGATCGTGCAGCCCAAATCTGCTAAAATATCTTCAGGCGAGTAAGGTAAATCAAAATACCTGCTAAAGGTGTAGGACTCGTTTGGATTTAAAACCTTAGGCATGGTGTCTATGTCCTCAGTGAAACTTTATGCCCACTCTACCAAAATTATTCTTCTTCAGTTTCTATAATAGCATTGCGATCGAGAATTAGTAAATTCCGCAGTTGGTCAGTATCGAGTTCAGTCAGCCAGTTTTCGCCCGCGCTGACTACTTGTTCAGCCAAAGCTTTCTTACTCTCGATCATATCGTGAATTTTCTCCTCTAACGTGCCAGTACAGACAAATTTGTGAACTTGCACATTTCTAGTTTGCCCGATCCGAAATACGCGATCAGTTGCCTGATTTTCTACTGCGGGATTCCACCATCTATCATAGTGGAAAACGTGAGTAGCCCTGGTTAAATTCAAACCAGTACCGCCCGCTTTCAACGATAATATCATAATCGGCGGGCCTTGGGGATCGTGCTGGAAGCGATCGATCATTTCTTCCCGCTGCTGCTGCCGAATTCCGCCGTACAAGAACAAAACTTCTCGCCCTAAATGCTGTTCTAGATGCGGTTTCAGGAGTTTTCCCCATTCTGCAAATTGAGTAAAAATCAAAGCCCGATCGCCCTGGGCGACAACCTCTTCCAACATTTCCACCAACCGCTGCAATTTCCCCGATTCTTGGCTGTTAATGCTCAATTCTTTCAGCTTAGCTGCTGCGTTCACAAGAGCCGGATGGTTGCAAAGTTGCTTGAGTTTTACCAGCAAAGCCAGAATCATGCCCCGACGCTGAATGCCTTCGGCTGACTCTAAATTAGCTATTGACTCTTCGACTACTTTCTGATACAGCGCCGCCTGTCCTGACGCCAGACTGCAAAATACAGTCATCTCCTGTTTTTCCGGCAAATCTTGGATGATTTCCTTGTCAGTTTTCAGCCGACGGAGGATAAAAGGCCGCACGAGCGATCGCAAAGTATGCAATGATTCTCTATCTCCATATTTCTCGATCGGAATTGCAAATCGGCGCTGAAAGAAATTGCGCGGCCCCAAATAGCCCGGATTCAAAAACTCTAAAATTGACCACAATTCTTGCAGTCTATTTTCCACCGGAGTTCCCGTCAGCGCAATTCTAAAAGATGCCTCGATTTGCCGCACCGCCTGCGACTGTTTAGCCTCGGAATTCTTAATATTTTGCGCTTCATCTAAAACCAATCCTTGCCATTTAGTGCTTTGAATTTCCTTAGCATCGCGAAACATCAGCGCGTAACTGGTAACTATTAAATCCTTGCCCTTAATTGCCGCCGCAAATGCTTTACCTTTAGCGCGTTTGTCTCCATAATGCAGTAACACTTTCAGTGTCGGGCCAAATTTCTTGACTTCGCGCTCCCAATTCCCCAACACTGATGTCGGACAAACCAGTAATGTCGGCGCTTTTAGGGCATCCTGTTCTTGCAAGTGGAGGAGAAAAGCAATAAGTTGAATAGTATTGTGGCACAAAATATTGTTGGCAACAAAATTGTGATGTTCGCTCACCTCGAAGTCATAAACCCAGCCACTGTACTCAAAATCCTCAATTTCCTCTATCCGGCAATAAAACACTTCGCGATCGAGTATGAGTTGCAAATTTTCTCGAACAGTATCTAGTTGCGGTACATTGAGATTTGCATAGGCATTTAACGTCTGATTCGTCCATTTAGAAGGCTTGAGCTGACGGTATTCCTGTTCTGCGGAACCAGCCAGGACATTTTCCATACCTGCGATTACCTTTCCGAGACTGATGCGAGAAAATTGTTGGGAACCGTTAATATAAACAGGATTGTGCATCCCGAAATGCCGCAGCGGCAGTTTCGTCATCTCTACTGCATCAGCAACAAGATCGGAAACCGGAATTCCTTCGACATTTGTATTGGCAGTAACTTCGCAAATCTTCTCTAGTTTTTCCTGTTTTTCTGGATAACCGAAGCCAATTTCCTGCAAAAATATCCGTGCTGAGTTACCACCAAAAGTGCCGATATAATAAGTGCGAAAAATTCCGCTACCATTAGTAGCGCGTTTCTGTTTGGCGCAGATTCGTAGCCAAATTCCAAAACGGCGTAGTAATGTAGAAAGTTGTTGGATGATTACAGGTGAAGCGGTGCTGATTTCGATACTCCGCATTTTAGTAATGACAGAACCTTCAGCATCAAAGTAATTTTTTAGGAAAATTCGTATGCTATCCAGATTGGCTTGCATGATGAATTTTGGGAAACTTTTCTCGGCTGACAGTTGCCCCCAATGATAACCGTTGGCTTCTAGAAAGTTTTGGTACGAACGACTGCATACAGTCAAATTTGCTACTCTTTCCTTGCCGTAACGAATAGCAGGATTATTGATTTTTATTCCATACTTTTTGCTTAAGTTGTGGAGTGCAAAACGCAACTCTTCAAGAACTGACACATCTTTTTGTGTTATGGTAAGAGTTGCCGGATCGCGCTCGTATCCCTCCGCAATCTGCCAAGCCATAAACTTAACTAAATCTGGATCTTCTGGTTTTCCTTCCCAGTACAATTTGGCAGGTACACAAACATAATCTCCCACTTTGAACTCATTTGTCCAGCCATCGCGTCCTAACAATTTGTGGCGGCGGGTAATGGTGATGCTACTACCGTCTTGCAGTTTGATTGTTCGCAACTTTTCTTGGACTTGCTGGCGATAAAGTCGTCGAACATTTGCTTGTACAATCTTGCCCGTTTCCTGATGGATGGAATTTACAATTAATTGCTCGGTAGGTTCAGACCAAAACCCCTCACCGTCGAAGTCTATTTTGTTAGAATAAGCTTCCCAAATTTTTTCAGCTTCTTGTAAAAAACCATTGACAAAAAGCAAGCTCTGCGGTAGCGCGCATTTACCACAACCCATATCGTCCGCGAGACAAGCACCTAAACCCCAGCGTTCTAAAAATGCTAACCAGCCTGCCCCTAGCGCTTGATAAGGCCGCAATTGTCCTCGGAAAGTGGCTGGAGTTGCGATCGCACTTACGGCCTGATTATCGCTCAAAGTATTCAACAATTCCTGAAGTTGACCAGTTGCTTCAAAATTCACCACAGGCAACTTTTCAATCATTTGAGAATCGCCAGAAGCCAAACGCAAAGCATCTTCCAAAGAAAGAGTCATTTGCTCTTTGCGACTAGCAAAAAAAGTTTGAGCCGCCCTGACATCGGTTGCGCGCAACTCTACCCACTCGCCGTTAATTTCCACCAAAGGCGAATTCAACGCGATCAAATTGTCAAATTCCGCCTTAGAAATGCGCTGTCCGCCGATCGTCAATTCCCACTTAAAATTTAGCAGACTTTGCAATCCCAGTCCACCTTTCGCCGGATTCACCTTCGGAGTTTCCGCTTGAATGCTCAAACCCAAACGACTCGCCCAACCATCAGTATGAGTCAAACTCGGCGGCAAAACCACGCCCAACCCGCTATCAGCAAACCGCCAAGCCACAGACTTAATAAACTCGTAAGCTTGCAGCGGATTTAATTGACAAGATTGCGGCCGTTGTGCTTGCAAAGTCGGCTCAATTAACGGATAAAGTTTCGATGCTAAACCCAAGCCACTCAGTAAAGTTTCTTGAGGCAATTGGATTGTCCGCCCCGCATAATTAAAACGCTCAACAGAGTTATTCCAAACAGTTGTCGCGTCTACCAAAAATTCGCTTTCATCTACTGCTTGCAAACAATAATTTAAACTCCAATTAACTTTACCAGGAGACGGCGGTAGGAGTTGAAAGCAAGTGTGAAATTGACTTTGTTGAGACAGTTGGTTTTGCAGCGGTGCAGCCCAAGTATTTAGCTTGGTTGCCAATTTTTCCAAGGCTGCTGATTCTACTTGCACAATCCCAGATTCCTGTTGCAAAGCTTGCAACCATTCGCGGGTTGGAGAAACTGTTTTGATATCTAAATTTGACCCAATAGCCGTTAGCGCAGCCCTCGAACAGGATCGCACTTCACCATCTACCACACTACTCAAAAACCCTAACACCAATTCCTGGGCTCCCACGGGCAAATCAACCACTAAAGCCTTTACCAAATCCGCAGCCGAATTTCCATCTCTTAAATCCGTTAAATCCGTTAAATCCGCTACAGAATCCGCTGCCGAACCTTCTTCCTTCTTCTGATATGTTCGACAAGCCGTCGGCATTTGCTTAGAAAAAGTAGCAAGACGGAGAATATCAGTAGAACTATCTAACAAAGGTTGCCATTTAGCAATAGCAGAACCATCCGATTGTGTCTCCAAAGCAGGCAAAAATTTGCACCTCGCCAACAAATCCAAACCCCACCTAGAAACATGAGACCAAAAACGCAAATCCGAGCCAACAAAAGAGTCAGTTTCTGTGCTATTGAGCGGTAGCGATTGCAAGAAAACAAAAGCTGCTTGAGGATTAAGTAAATAGCCCTCGACTTGCCAAGGATAAAGATAAATCTCCTCGGTTTTGGGTGGTTCATCCAGGGCTGTTGCTGCTGAGTGCTGCGGCATCAGAGTTGCGTTGTCTGCCGAGATTTGGGTGGGAAGTGCGATCGCCCGAACTTGCCTTTTAATCGATAAATTTTCCGTAGGAAGGGCTGCGGTGGTCGTTTTAGCGGGTCGCCTAGTTTTCTTACTTTTTTCCTGAATCTCTGCGGTTTCCGGCAATTGCCAGTTTAGTTTGCCCGACAGGTGCAAGGAACTTAGGAAAATCTTAAATTCAGCTTCCGTCATTGCTAAAGGATGCTGTAGAATTGTCCCCGATTCAACGATATCGATCGCCTCAACCTTTCGCCAAGTTTCTCCCCAGATAAATAAGCCACTTTTTTCGTGTTCTAATAACCAACTACCGTGTAAGATTGCCATTTTTTAATCCTAGTATTTTTATTTAATTGCGAGACTTGCTACAGCAGTCCTGTGGGATTAATGAATAATATAACTCTTGCAAAAAATCCGAAATATCTGGAAATTATCTGCGTTAATCTGTGTTGATCTGCCCGACATCTGCGGTTGACCTAATCGATCCAAATTTCCCAATCGAAAACTCATCGTACCATCTATTTCAGGCGTTTGGCGGGCGATCGACCGGAGAATCGACCCCATCGGGCAAAAAATAATCAAAGAGTATAAATGCTTACAATAGAGGCGCCCCGGGTCGATCGCCCGACGATTATCTCTCTCTTTTGCCCGATCGCCTCTCAAACATCCTGCGGTAATGCTACGATCCCGACAGAG